>NZ_CP013927.1 GCF_001562115.1 Alteromonas stellipolaris | reverse complement strand
TCGATTGTCATCAATTATAAATTGATGATCCACGATTCGCTCGAAGCTGACAATAGTCAAATAAAAGATGCGTCCGCTACCTCCGACATAGCGGCCAGAGGACTCAGATCGTTTGAATGTCCGTTGATCGCTCATTGGAGAAGTTGGCTTTTCGTAATGCCAACGTCCGCTTTACGTCTTGAGTTCAATCAATGGGCGCAACAGACTGTCAGAATTGATACCACTCTGTTATCAGATCTGTCAGATCAAATGATGACCATTCCAAATTATGTACGAATCACATGTGATAAATACGAAAACTTAATAGTTATTCTATAATTATTTTATCAGCATTATTACTATGTTTTATCTGCAAATCCTTCTCAATGAGCCATTGCTTTGCTTTTGATTTCCCACATTCTTTACCTGCACGATTCAATACAACTCTAGCGGTTTTGAAGCGCACATTAGGGCTAGGATGCAGGTAACATAACAGACTTAAGTCATTGGAGAAAAAAGAACTAACATCAATTTTCGTATCGTCGACAAGTTTGTCAACATTTTCGATTGCTGCTATTTCTACAGATAGTTTTTCTAGCTCTGAAGTTTTAATGGCTTGTTGAATATTATTAGCACGCTCAAATGCTCGACGGATTTTCTTCAACTGATGCTTCGCAGTGGAAAAGTAATGACTACCAAAAACCCTAAGTGAGTTTAAAGACCCTAACCTAGTGGGTGAACTCCGTTTCTCTATATATTCATATCCGCCTTTTTCCTCTCCTTTAAAGTACTTAGTGAGTGTAACGTAAACTGCAATGCTCCTATCACGGGAACGATTTATCAAGATATTTTGCAATAGTGGTTCAAGCTCAGAATAAAAATCTAAAACGATACTTTCCTGCTCTTCAATACTATTCAGGCAGACCTTCAGTTTTTCCAACGCAATATCCTTGTCAGCCAGTAGAGTATAAAATCTTTCAAATTTCTCTTGGCGGCGTTTCTCGCGATTGTAAGCAAAAAGATCTTTACGAATATTTGTATCTGCATCAAAGTGATTTTTTGCGCAAACATTCCCCAATATGCTTACACTGTTATCTTGCAATCTTACTACGAATCCAAATTGGTGGTCATGATTACAAAGCCTACTGTTAGGTTTTTCTAAACAACATTTCACATCGAAATCAAAATCGTAATGTCCAAGTATTTTCTTGTACTTCTCCTTAGTTATTGGCTGCTTATTTACAAAACCTTCGAGTGCTAATATCTCTTCAAAAGTATGAAACTGTCTTATCTCAAAATTTTTTTCCGTCACTCGCAGCAGGCCCTTATTACTGTTAATAAACTCAGTGTCGCGGTTATTGAGCTACAATCAAGTGTTGGAGTTTGATTTTTATACATTCTTTTATTCAAACCTACAGATTACTATGTAATTAGCAAGGTCCCTACAAGCTATACACCTCGTTGCAGCTGATACTACTAACTTTCATATTTTTATATATTTCTTTAGAACTATCACTTTCAACTAACTGGACACGAATTGTGCAATGCAGAGACTTAGAGTTGATAAATTTGTTGGTAGAACCTGCCGAATGAGCCAATTTTAGTTACAGACCAATCATCCAGGTCACACTCTAGCGAATTAGCTTTTTTGAGCATTGAAAGCGAACTTTTTAGGTATAGGTCATCACTGGGTTTTTCATACTTAATTTCTAGACTAGTAGAACCCTCATCGTGAATACAACTTTGTGTTTTAAGTTTTTCACATTTAAATACTGCTCTATGAGGAACTTCTTCAGCGACTCTGAGGGCATATGTGACAAGCGACGGATGTGCAAGCATAAAAAAAAATCCAGTCTCGTTATCAGAAGAGTGAACCCTCAGTATTCGCCCCAACACCTGCCTGAAATAGAGCTCAGTTGTTGTTTGAGACAAATAACAACAAATCCGCAATCGTGGGATATTTGTCCCTTCACTTATCATCCCAATTGATATTATCCATTTCTGGTTCATTTTTTTGAATCGAGCAATAGTTTCTGTAGGGTCTTGTTCTTGATAGCTAACTAGTACACTTATTTCACCAAGACTCATCATTAGTTTTTGAATGTGCTTTGCGTGGGCTGTTGATGAAGCAAGAATCAAACCTCCTGCGTCAGGAAACACTTCGCGTTCATTATTTAGTCGAGTAGCGGCCATGGTAAGAATGTATTTAATAATACTTTCATGTTGGATTAAGTCTGAATCAGTACACTTACCGTCTGCAAGCAACGCTTCGAAGGATTCATAGTTTTTAGTCTCTTTTTCGCTTGTTACATAAATGAGTTCATTATCAATTGCACATATCACAGGCATTCTACAAACTTTCTCTTTTATCGCGCGTTTAAGATCATATTTAAATTCAACTTGAACAGTATTATTATCCATCGCATATCGACAGAGTGTTATTGGTATCGTATCTGAGCGCCAAGGAGTTCCTGTAAGAGCTAGAGTATAGAAGGCCTTATTTTGTATATGCTTAAATACATTAAGTCCCCACGCGTTCGCATTGATTTGGTCTTGTCCAGCACAATGATGTATCTCATCAAAAATTGCAAAAACCCGATATTGCTCAAACAACGACCAAAAGTTTGAGTCTAAGTGAATCATACTTTGATAAGTAATAGATTGCCCACTTGCTCCTAGCCCACCGCAAAATTTTCGCTTTGTAATAGACTCTAGGGTCAAGCGAAAATCATGAGCTATGATAGTTGAAGGAGATAGGCAAATCACTAAGTCAACTCGACCAGAATCTAACAATCGGCGAGCAAGCTCATGCAGCCATCACTGTTTTACCTGCTCCAGGAGTAGCTAAGCAAAGAAAATGTGAATACGGACTTTGAAATTTAATTAGTGCAGACGAAATTACTTCATCCTGCCATGCTCTAAGTTGCACGGTGCGTTTCCCCTTGATAATGTTCAAGCAACGACTCGAATGTACTCAGCTTTCCAAGCAAAATAGCAGACTTTTCTCTTGCTAGACGGTATCGATTCCGCATTTCGTCAGGTAAATCAATCGCAATTTTAGCCCACTCTTTCATTGCTTCAGCCTCTCCAATGCAGTTAAGCATGTCTGATTTACATTCTTTGATTTTGTCTATTAATGCATTCTCAAGTGATCTGCTGACGTTTTTTTCACCGATAATGAAGAATGTACATCAGTTGTTTTGGCTAGTTGAGTTGATTCATTTAGAGAGTAAGTAATGGCTTTATCTTTCGGTGAAGACATTCTTTTGATTTCACCAGTAACACATAGATCTTTAAGTCGACGGTAAACAAATTGTCGAGCGTTTTTCTTGTGTTCAAACTTGAGATGCTTTCTAAGCATTAGCTGATTTGTGATTTCAGTTACTGTAAATGTTGGAAGCTTCAACTCTTCGAGAAATTGAAGCAATTCAAAGTGGTCATATTTTTTAGGCATATCAGATATTTTTTTAACAACCGTCTCGTTTTTCGCGACATGGTACTTTGTCTCTAACATCGAGACAATGAAAACATCAGTTTATACAGCTCACTATGACGCTTTAAGAAAGTGGTTAAAGATGAATAGGGAAGCCCAAGGATTATCATTGCGTGATGTCTCTGCTTTATGGGGTAGACATCATTCAGTACTGGGAAAAATTGAACAGTCTAGGAGGAAGGTTGAATTAGTCGAGTTTATCGAGCTTTGTAGTATTTTAGAAGCCGACCCACACGAGGGGCTATCATTACTTCAAAAGTCTTTAAGCGGCACAAAGAACAAAACTTGAACATAACTCAATGCTCGAGTAGTTGCGATGTTAGGCGTTGGATGGCAATAAGAAGTCCTAAAAAATTTAGAACTAATCTTTGATTTTCACTACTAAAACGCTGACGAAAGTCACAAAACTAAGAGTTTTTAGAAAAGTAAAAAATTCAATCTATACTTGGTTTTGAATGAAATTCTAAATTATATTTATTACGGCTATATTTGTTGTACGATGGTCGCAAAGACCGATAAGTCATCTACAGCCCTTACCGCCTATCCGCGCTGGAAAGTCCTTGGTGTGGAAGACGTATTACGTGTTAGAGACTGGTTGTTCCGCTTGAGTTGCGATGTAGATGCTCGGGCCTTTCATGCGCGTTCTCACGATCCTATCGGCTTCCATCGTGTCGCATTGCAACCCAACACCCTTCGCCCTCAGTACCTTGAAGGGGCCGTTCGCTTCGCTTCACAACTTAGTGTTGATGCGATTCATAAGGCCAAAGAGTTTGCAGATTTAGTCGAACAAGGACGCGAAATGGAGCATGTGGGCTATGCTGACATCTTCAATGATGTGAACATCGCCCCAAAGACCAAAGCAGCCTACTTAGAGATGTATAAGGAGTGTGCGCAAGATCCAACGTGCCTAAATACCCTGTTTTCTGAGAAGCATGCATGGCTACTATCATTTCGTTGGAGCATTGATGGAATCGGCGCTGCGCCTTTCCGCCCTTTGGCGATATGGCAAGATACCCTAGCAGGAAAAAGCCGTATGCCCTACCCTTTGCTCAACAGCGAGTATGAAGCACAAGGCGGTACTATTTCCATGGATACCAATCTCCCAGAAGCCGTTATGATGCCTATCTTCAAGCATGAAGATGCCCAGCAACACGCACTATCTCATCAACCGTTGCTAAGTTACTGGAGCCGCCCAAACGACATCAGCGACTTGTTTGATGCCGACAGCAATTGCAGCGTTACCACCCGCGCAAAGTACCTAGCACCGCTCTCTGTGACCTATATACAAGAAGCCAAAGTGACTGAGCATGGTGGGCTAACTATCAGCCATAAAATTGGGGGCATGAAGCTGCAAGGAAAAAGCCTTACTACTCACAGTACTGGATTACTGCACGACAGTATCTTGGAGACACTACAAAACAACGCGGATTTAGCCGTGCAGGACACAGACTTATCAGCGCAAGAGTTGGCGAAACAACTTAACGGTGTGTTCACTGAGACATTGAACGTGAAGCACCTACGTCCTGTTTCGCTTGCGGCTGGTTTCAGCGAGTCAGAACGTGCAGTCGTAGTGCCAAACCGCTTTACTCGACGCGTAACTAAAATGATCGGCGGTAAGTACCTCAAAGGTAATACACGCTTGGCGTTCCCTACCTTTCGTTTAGACGATAAGCCTACCCTAGCAAGGGAAGAGGCTATCAGTTTCTTTGATACTGATTTTCAGACTTTTACAGAGAAGCATATCACCACTACCGACCGCCTCTTATTTGACAGTGAATCGGTATTGGAGAACATTGAAATTGTAGAAAAACACTTGTCTATGGCTAAGGCTGTAGGCGCAGATAAGGCAGCTAGAACGATGCATGATGATTGGGTAACGATTCAGTTAAAGCGTGGTGGCACTGTAAATTCATATGGCGGTACGCATGTAGCCGAATGGTTGCTACAGCAAGGAATAGTCAGTATTTCTAAGCGCTACTGGGGTCAACTACGTGCGGTGTTACATCGTACCCACATCTTCAATGATATGGGTTTGTTCGAGTTTCAAAGCCAACATTTAGCAGCCGTAGCAGAGCACCCTAAAGCCATCACGATGGCACAACATCGTCAGGATAAGATTGCGGTACTTTCAGTTATACGCAAGCACCGCAATACCAAGCGTACCGTGAGAAAAGCGAGTAACAGTCGGGTTAACCTAACGTCACTCAAAGCGCTGGAAAACAACCTTGGCCTATTTAGTGACGCGCTGAGTAAGCAGGTTACTACCTCACTTGGTGCCCGTTTTAGTGATGCACTGAAAGTACGCTTTCACACTGCGGATGTGGGTAGCAAGCAGCAAGCTGACACTTCTCGCTTTGCTCTGTCACTGAACCTTGAAGGTGTTACGACCACCAAAGATTTACTTAAGCGATTGCTGACGCGCTCTATGTTGACCACGGTAAGGGATAATCCTAGCTTGCTTACCCAAGCTGCCAATCTCGTTCAAGATAAGCTTACGGGTCTTGTAGGAGTCGTTAACGGGCAAATCCAGACATGGCAGAACACGGCCACGTTGCTGGAGAACCTACTTTCACAAAACGACAAAATCACAAAGGAAGACTACCTCGTTTTCATCAAGGCGACTGGACTAGAGATAGAAACACCCATGTACGACTTCTGGAACCCGAAGCCTAGCGTTCGACACCAGCAGCTACAAACCATCAACTTGGAGTTAAGAACGGTATTGAGCCAACTCAAGGGCTATGCAGAGGCGCTAAATAAGCTAACAACGAGCGCGGTAACACGTGAAGTAGGTAAGATGACATTGGAAGAGAAGTTAGCACTACGCGCACAACGCCTCGTGGCGTAGTGCGCTATCAAGGTAGGTTTCGCTTTTTTCGACGAAAAAGTGAGGCCGCTTTGAGTCCATTGATCCGATAAGCCGTTATAGCGATAGCGAGTAAGGCTAAAAGCCCCGTGAGGGGCAAGTTATCGATTTTGGCGGTATTCGTAGCGTAATACTTTAACGCCTTTAATAGTGTGTATTGCATTTGGTCTGTAGTGTGGGTATTCGGCGTAGATTTTGGTTTTACGGTGAACACCCCCTATTTCATGAATTTGGCCATTTTCAAGATGGGCAACCACAAACCACTTGAAATCAACCTGTTTGATAAGCTGTTGAAGTTCGCTGCTGTCTACCTCGAAATGCGCTGTAAAGCGTGATAGCACACTCTTAAACACTTTATTATGATTGTTATGAGTGCCAACACAGAAATGGGCTAATTCGTGAAAGATGGTATTGCGTAAGCTAGTGTAGGCAGTGGTGTTCTTATAACGGGCGTTAATGGATACCTCACCTGTCCTTTCGTCGGCTATGCCAAGCCTTCTAGGGCTATCGGTAAGTACCAGTGACGTAGGTAAGCTGCTCCAGTTACGCGCTGGGATTAGGCCATAGGCATGTTCTAGGGCTTTGTTATATTCCTGTTCAATGTACTCATATGTGATCATGTTTAACTCCAAATGATAGGTCTAAACAAAGAGTGCAGGCATGAGGATTTGACGCAAAAAAAAGCTCAGATGATTATCTGAGCTTATGTTATTCGGGGAAACTTTACTAAATGTTATGCGGTTTCCGCGTCTAACATTAATTTGATTCTTTGCGGTGTATTGAGTGCGTATTCATACTCTTTAGGGACAGATAGCCCTTTTTTGTAAAGGCGCTCTAAGAGTACATCACGACTGCCTTTAGCCACCCCTTTAAGGTAAGCAGAAAGTAATGGCGTAAACAGTAACGGCACTAGTAATGCAGCCAGTAAGCCCATCGTTAAAACGCTTAGGATAATCCCCATTCCGATTAATACCCCTGGGCGCATCCAAAACCCATGAACAAAAGCATCAAACTTATCTAGCTCACTGCAAGTTTTGATAGCCTGCTCAGATGTAGCCACTGCATTTAAGTCGTGTCTACGCATTTTCTCTGCTGCATTGTTGTAACCAATATCAAATAACGCTTTCATAATAATTACTCCTGAGTTTTGAATTTATCTTCTGACTACGACTGTCTCACCTTGCAGCACTTGTGCAAAAAAACGGCGTTATGCACTGGCCTCTGGTGCTGGCTCTACAGCTTCATTTTGTTGCTGTTCGTAATCGTCCATTTTTTTCTTTACTAACGAGCTCAGTACCGGAAACGCTTTCGTATTGAAAAAATACACATAGATACCTAGAAGGGTAATTATCAATCCCACAAACCCAACATTACTAACAATCGCCAAGACGCCAATAGCAATGAGGAAGTAAGATAAGTAGCCGGCCATTTTGCCTAGCTTAGTCAAGTCGTTTTTGTAGGTGGCTGCATCTTCAATCGAACTTATCTTAAGCCAGTTAAAAATTCTTTCAGCTAATGAAGTAAAGTGTTTTTCGTGATTCATCGTTCTCGGTTTCCTTATGATTTACCAAGTTGATGAACATGCGTGATCACCTTTTTCCAATCAACGACTTTCCGGATTTCGTGACATTCTGTTGTCACCCACCTGCATTAGCACGTTAAAGTGCCTGCATCACTGGGAATTCATCTGGTAAGAGTAAAGAACGAATACTGAAAGCAGGTAAAGGCTTAGATTTCGTCCCATATAAAGTCGTTAATTCGGTCACGAACTCCTGACGATAGTGGGGGTGCAAGCCGATATGCTTGGTAAGCATATCGGTAACACAATTTTCGAATATAACCTTTTGTTGAGCCTCGCTGTCGTGTTGATTTGCTATGGCAGACATTTCACTCAGCCACTGTTCATCGTTATCAACACACAGATTAAATAGGTCTATTTGACTACTATGCGTGCGAGGGGATTTTAGTGAGCGCTGATAAAGCGGCTCAGCGTGCATGGTTATTACCGTGGTATCAATGAATACGTGTTTGAATGTGTCTTTCGCAAGGTAATTCCCCTCCTCTAGCTGTTCTGGGCAACAATGCCGTATACGCTCATAAAGCCAGTCGCTGTCGGTGATCCGTTTCTCATTAACTGGAATAACCGAAATTAACTCTCCGGTGGGTGTTAGAAATTTATGTGCATGGCGAATGTGCTCAATGAAAAGGGGTTTATCAAAAGGTGGATTCATTATTACTAGGTCGTAGATAGGTTCTGGCTGAACATCTAAAAAGTCAGTGCAATCCACATCAAAGCCATTTTCTTCACAAAGCATCACATTAAGAGGGTCAATGTCATAACCTTTAATATCGAACTGTCGGCCTTCATCGTCAGCAAACTTTCTTAACCTTAACGCAAGATCCGCTAACCCTATCGAAGGCTCTAAAACCTTAATTGGTTCTTTACGCCCCGCCCCCACGTAACTTAGGGCTGTATATTCCTTCATGAAGTTAAATACATGGTCATTGCTAGGATACAAATGAAAGGCATTAACTGCTCTAGTGCCTAAGTTTAGAATACGCGCCACCAGCGACTCTGCATTTCGAGAGAATCGAAACACATTTGCACTACTATCCCATTTGCCATCCAAGCGCTTGAACAGCGTATTAAGTTGGGTAAAAGCCTTGGGGGCGATGATTTCTGTCAATCTGACAGTGTGAGAATCATCAAAGGCGATAGACTGCTTAAGGATAGAGTGTAATTTCATAGGGAGCGCTCACGTTGTATAAATCTAAGGCCAACGTGAACAAAGCAACGGATTGTGCAATAAAAGGTTGTTTAGAGGTAGTATTGTCTCGCTGTGGCTTTCGCTCGGGCAAATATGGCTTCCCCTAAATCAATGAATACCTTGTCTTCAGCATATTGAATATCTTTCTGAATTAACTCACTTCGTTCTAAACACTGCTTAATTTCATCATCCGTAAGACGCACTACATGAATGGTATATTCCAAGCGACTTAAACGTGTATTTTTGGTGTAGCCTTTAGTGACGTTAACAAACCTTAGCAAGAATTTTTTATCCACGAGGGTGAACAAATCTTCAAAGCGCGGTTGGTTACGGCTATTGGTGAACCATCCTGAGCAGTAAAGCAAACGCCTTGGATTATGCATGGCCAAGAATAAATGCTTCATCACGGTCAATGCACTTTCTTTAGTTGTGATAGATGCATTGAAGGTGGTTAAGAAGGACGCTATAGGAGTCGGGCCATAGGTAAATCCTGGCTTGGGTAGTTTAGCGGCAAAGAAGTCGATGATAAGCCAAATAAGTCCTTTTTCTTCCCCTTTAAGTAAGTCTTTTGAGCGAGTAAACATTTTGATAAAAGGCTGGTAGCTTTTCGGTAACAGATTCTCAGTTCTGGCCTTCAGAACATCATTGATTTGATTTTCTATAAACCAAGGGAGCTTTAAATCGAAATACCGCGCCGCGCTACGTTCTTTGAATGCTAAATCCACCAGCTTCCTGTCTAGGTCTTTTTCACCCGCTTTCACTAACAAGTTGATATCAGTGTTTTGATAGGGGTTTCCTTCCTCATCCACTATGCCTAATTTTACAAACAGCCATAGTGCTTTTGAGTCACCTCGAAGGTTAAATTTCGTCGTGACTATGCGCCTAACCGCACCATCGAGCCATTCCCTATTTCCGCCACTATCGTCAAGCATGAAATCTAGCACTACGCTACGTGCATCGAATCTAAATAGGTTTTGAAAAGGGTACGTGAGGGTTTCGATGCTAGAGATTAAATGCTCATTGATAGAACTATAAAAATAATTCAACAACACCATATCATCGGGAACCATGATAGCGGCATCGTTTGCAGTTGAAGTGGACGTGGTAATAGATATTTTCCCCTGAACCTTAGTTTCAGGGTGCGGTACCACTTTTTCTTTTTCGATAACTTTTACATCAATAGAATTGGTAGCACGTATACAGTCATTGAAAATAGAGGCAAGAATGTCCATTGAGCCAAGCTTGTCTAATCGTTTTGCCATGTAACCAAAGGTCATGTTCGTGGCGTGTGAATGTTCTTGGCGGCGTTGGGCTTTATATTCACTGGAATGTTGATAAGACATTTCACCAGATTGATTATGTGAAGCATTGGCAATGCTTGAAGGCATAACCAATTGATACAGAGTGATCGGTTTCCCCTTCGTCGAAGAATAAAGCTCAACCACATCTGGCTTTGAAGTCGGCTCTAAAAAACCAAGTTCAATTAAGGTTTTAAGACGGTTGTAGCGCGTAACTTTACTAAGCTTTAGTTCCCTGTTTGTTTGGTAATCCGGATCGGTTTTACCCACGAGCATGTCGCATGCATCGAAGTAACGAATGCATACTCCATCTGTTGTCGCGTATTCCGCTGTGAGAATCGAAGTGTTGAACGATTCAATAAACAGCCGGAATGATGGCTTCAGTTGCTTTGCAGTGATTAATGCTTCAACCAGATTGAAGTATTTCGCATCAAGCAAATTGTTTCGAATGAAGATGACAGGGCCATTAGCCATTTTTGTTCAAGTTATCTGCGTATTTAGTTTAAGAATGCAGTCAGTTTAGATCTAACGTTTCCGTAAGATCAAACCTAAAATTTTATGAAATCAGTTTTTTTTGGATCGCTTTAATAAATCTTTTTATATCCTTTAATTCTTTTATTTTAATCTTTTAAAAACCTTTAGAATCTATAAGCCACTGTTTTATATAATTTAATCTATTGCTAACTGTCGTTTGCCGCGATATATGATGCTTTAAGTGAAGTTCAACGCGACTCTAACTGACGTTTACCGCGAATCTAAGTGATGTTTACCGCGATACTAAGTGACGTACAAAGCGATATTCCTTTCAGTTGTACACAGTCTGAACACCAGCTATACACACTTTATTCGTTAAATGACGTTTAACGCGATAACCATCGGTATATTTAGTACAAATACATGTATAGCAGTGCTTGGGGGAAACATCTGCTTATTAAGTGATGTTTACCGCGACACTTCACATTTCTGGATATCCGTCATTTTATGACATTGCACTTTTTGAAAATTAACGAATGACCACCTAATTTGGCTTAAATTTCATTCAAAAACTGGGTATTCATACATTGAAAACGGAAGTTTTATCGCGGTGAACGTCACTTACAGGCCGTTTTGTCGCGGTAAACGTCACTTAAGCCGTATTTGGCCCTATTTTTCATGTTCATTTTTTAATAAATGCGTCATGTTGAGCGTCTAAAATGTTTAAATAATAATCAGGCAAGTACCGCTCTCCGCTGATTTTTTTTGGGGATCTCACCTTGTAGATCGTCACTTTTCCAACTTCATAAATCATTCCCAAATTCAAACTTTAAAACTCACCAAATCCAGATAGTGTATTTTGGCTATTTTGTGAGCAATAGACGAACTATTTTGTAGTCGGTAATTTTGATAAAAATTCCGCGCAACTCGACACTTAAAGCCGCAAAAAGTGAACTAAATGAATTAACCCTCCCGCGGAAGTATTACTACTCGTCAAGTCCCCCCCCCTTTAATAAGAATTTAAATCATTTAAAGACAACAGGTTACGCTCCACTTCATCTTATCATGCAACTGCTAAATCAAAGTTTAGGCTTCGCGGTGGACAACACTTAGCGAAACACAGCAATACTGATTCACTATAGAATTGTCGCGATAAACAACAGTTAGTTAAATGGACAAGTTTTTAGATAGTCATATTCATAAACGCGGTAAAGCGCCTAACGTCCCAACCTACATCGACAATTTCTGCGCATGCTTCCATGTTTATGCTTTCCACTATTTCGTTAGACACAATGGTGCAATTGAACTCACTCATAAGTTTGTTAATGATCTCACG
The DNA here is from genome assembly GCF_001562115.1 of Alteromonas stellipolaris. Taxonomy (NCBI): domain Bacteria; kingdom Pseudomonadati; phylum Pseudomonadota; class Gammaproteobacteria; order Alteromonadales; family Alteromonadaceae; genus Alteromonas; species Alteromonas stellipolaris. The sequence continues at coordinate 239,959 of NZ_CP013927.1, read as the reverse complement.
GTAAGATTGTTTACCATCAGCGTCATAGTAGTGCTCCCCAAACTTTAAAATGCAATGTTCGGGGCCAGATACACTTTTTAATATGACAATCTCAAGAGCAGGTTCAAGAGCCTTTAAGGCTATGGCATATAGCGCACAACCACCCGCAACAAAGTCCCCATCCTGGAGAAAGGAAAAGGCTTCGTTTGTTTTAGCTTTATTGGGATAGTGAATGTGCAGTAGTTCACTTAACGGCTTTCGCATCAGAAACACCGTGCTTGCTCTAACAATTCATCGTACTTGTATGCTTTAACCAACGCTTGGATTAACTCCGGCTTCTTTTTGTACCAGTTCCCCAACGTTTGTTTAGATTGTCCGCTGTACTCATGTAGGCTCTTGAGAGTTAGACCAAATTGACGTAAATATGTATCGAAAGCCACAATAGCTACCTATTAAATTGATAAACTGTATTTGCAAAGTGACCACCTCATTTTAAATTACAAATAAACGTCGCTTTGTTGTGAACACCCTTGGCCGTTGTATGTTGTGACAAGGAGGAAATTATTATGAAAAAATTACTGTGGTTATTACCGTTATCATTAACGGGCTGTGCTTCGAGCGTATTTACGTGGAAAGAAGTAGAAGTGGTGGGCGCTATTGAACGCCCTTATGTTTGTTATGAAGACATTGAACGACATAAGGACAACCGGCGCTTAAAAGGGTATGTAGATGCCAAGGGCAGAAAATATACCAGTATGGGTAAAGACCAGCATTTTGATAGGCAATATATTATCGACCATGATCCGAAATATGGTCGATATCGTCAAAATAGAAAGTTCGCTCCACCAGTGGAGGTATTGAAATGCTACCCCGACGGTTATGATACGTTGGTGAAGTATGAAGAAAATGGCGAAGAATTTGAAACAACGCTTTTACTGAAATTTTATCGTGAACGGGGAACCCTTATTAATGTTCCCCCAAGTAGCGTAAAGTAAGCAAAATAGCAGATTGGAGCATCAATCTGCCCCCTCCCCCACCACCACTGATGAATAGATTTTCGCATTGTTAAGCAGTTGGTTGTTCTCAAGTAAAACAATTCCATCATCAATTACCGTAAAAGGTAATTTTGACACGATAATGTTGATTTTCTTTTCTGTCGGCGAGTAGCTTTCAAGAGTAACGTTCGGTGTTGGCCCCATCATTCATTCCAATATTTCAAGCGAGTGGAGCGAGTCTATCGTGATTTGAGTGGGACAAAAGGGGGGTAGCGTTCCATTGATTCTTATGTGAATCATCCCCCTCAGCTAGCGATAGCGACACTGGGGGGATAAAGAGTGGAGCACAACCAAAAGTGCTCCGACTACTGATAATGTCACGTTGAGAGAACGTAACGAGGATATTATTACAGGAGAGTAAAATTACTTAAAGTGCGCCATGTTTATAGCGCACGTTGAGTATATGTTTTTAGTTTCGTACCGCTTGATAACCAAAGGTTGCCCATGCTTGTGGTTCTGCTACGACTTTATTTTCCTGTGTATCGCGGAAATTGAAGAAATCAACGCTGTAGCCGACTTGTCCGTATCGGATCAATTGCCAAATAGCGTTAAAGGTACGTGAAGCTGCATGTATGTTCACCCCCATATCTTGTCGGGTAAGGGATTCTTCAAGACTACAGCTAGGCATATCGTCATCATCGGCTATCAGCAACGTATCGCCAAACAAGTCAAAGACATTCGGATACTTTGCTCCACTTAAAGGATTGCATAAATGACCTATAGTGACTTGCCCATCGTGAGCGCCATTACCAACATCGACCCAAAGTGCATCTGAGCGCTGCATTTCAGTGTCTTTGCCGAATTTATGTCGGGTTTTACCACTGTCTACACAAGTGATTAAAATATCAGTCCTTACAGCTTTTTCTAAACGGTGGTTGTGGGCGTACACATCAACACCAAGTCCGTTACGTAACCGTTCTGCAATGACTTCTGCCTTTGGTAAACCGATATCACAAGGATAGAAATTAGAGCGCCCGACATTTGCCTCACTTACCTTATCATCGTCATAGAAATGAAGTGTGATAGTTTTAGCCCCCTCTGTTAGGTTGTTTAGGCTAAAGGCCATTTGACCTAGCATAGTGGCCAGATAGCTACCTGTGCCACCAACGCCTATCACTGTAATAGAAATATCATCGTTCATTAGTGCCATAGGTGCTTTAATCATCTGCATTCTCCAAATATGCGGCTATTGTTTTAAATTCGACAAGTTCACCCGCCTTCATTTTTCTTTCAGATTCTTCTAATGCTGCCATGTAGGCCATGTTTGCTTCATCGTCAGTGTAGATTGTAGGTATCCCACTAGCGGTCTTCATGTTGGAGTGGGTGAAGCGGCTATCAAAGAAATTAGAAATAATTAAATCAATTCCAGCATTTGACCAAGTTTTGGGTAATCGCATAGTGCCTGTACAGAGTGAGCCTTTACGATCAATGTTTAGCATTGGGGGGAGATAAAGCATCGTATCTAGTTTTGGTTTCTTTCTATTGAGATAGCAAAATACCCGTATTGATTTCGTGCTTTTCTTAAAGTGAAAGAACAATCCTGGACTCAAGATAGAAAAGTTTGTGTTTTTAGTCGTTGAGTACCATAAAGTGCGCTTAGAAGGTGGGGTGTAAAACACGACATCGTTATCATTTTCGGCTATCACTCTTTCGTCAATCAGGCTTGAACACAACGGTTTGGCGCTTTGAGCGCGGTCGAAATAGCCACCTTTACCACTTACCATTCGCGTAACCTGTTTAGAGTTAATCACTTTGCCTTTGCTCAGTTGATTATCATCAATGTTGTGCATTGTAATGACCTGTTGCTTTTTATTGCTCGTAGCCACCGAATGAAGTACTAAAGCAACTTTCGATTGGATACTGTTAGTTCGTGATCTTGTCTCTAGTTCATATTTGGATACCGCGGTACTAAGCATGTGAATTATCCTTAAAATCGGTTTTTTAATCGTTCTGGCAACGCCAGATAAATGCTGATGTAAGGAAACATTGAAAGCACGGCGGTTCTATTATCAAGTGAAGTCCAATCGATAGTGCAACCATAAGAACCTGAATTCATTTCATCTTGAAAAATATCATCAAATAAGTGTTCAGTTTGCGTATCGTAATTTAATGCAACCATCTCACTGCCTAATAACGCGCCATGTTCACAATCTAACGATGATGTAGAATATTCATCTAAATTCATTCGCATCAACATATCGCTGCTGATTTCAAGCCAATCAATGATTTCCTTATATTCAGAACGTACATGTGTATCGAGGGAGAGCAACAAAAGGGCTAATTCATAAGGATCATTCACCGCCAAACCTAATTGGTTGTCAGCTTTTTCATAGATTGCCTTGGCATCAACATAATCACTTAAAATGACTGCAAGCTGAGAGACATCCGATAGTTCGTCTATAAATTCGGTGTAGGTTTGTCTAAAGAGAATATAGGTGTCTTTTAGGTGTTCTGGAATCTCTAACTCTATAGCGGTTAAGTGTTCGTTGTCGCCTGCCCACTCATCTTTAAACCATTCGCTTAACTCATTAGCTTCATGGCCACGTAAACCTTCCGTTTCATAAAACTCAAACACCCAACCACACTGAACATCAAAGTCCATTAATCGCAAGTTTGTAGAGCGTGAGATGAACAACAACATGCTCATTACCGCCCCAGCAATACAATCCGGTAGACTTTCGAGACTCAATAGTGCGGTATCTATCCCTGTCGAATCCAATTTTGATATCCCGCCCTCCACGCTTAGGCTCAACAATGCGTTTTGATTTTTTACAGTGGCGAAGTAAGGATTTTGCGCATAAAAGCTTTCAATAAAGGCATCGTAATCTGTCTCAATCTTTTGCTGAATAAACGCGTCAATTTCAGCAAATTTAAAACGGGTGTCTGCATTCACAGCCTTCGTAAACGCTCTAACTTGGCGTTTGCAGAAATTAATGTCTGCACCAAGTTGCTGCGCGGTAGAAATCGCCCTTTTGAAAGTATGAAAGGCATGCATGTTAACGGTTCTAACCGCTGTGACTTTGTGGATTTTTTGAATCTTGCGTGAACTTGGTACATTCGCACCAGCCATACGGTATTTGAAGGTGAGCGGATTGACTAAAGTAGGGGCGGCAAATCTGCGCTGAGTTTCGTTCCCTTGTTGGGTAAACAGATGCGCGCTTTTTTTGGTATCCCTGAAATAACCTTGTTCCATGTTTCACCTTGCTTTTGATTTTCAACGGCCAGTTTCTTTTCGAGGGAGTCTAATAACTCCCCCAATACCTCTTTATCACCCTTCATATTTAGCCTTTCGACTTTGGTGGCGGTAGTTGCAACTTAAATACGAGTTCAGTTCCCGAAACCACACCATCTTCCTCATACAACTTTGTGTGTCTGAATAAGGGATTGGTCTGTGAAAGTGCTCGGACAGATTCTTCTAAGCTGGCATTTTGCATTGGGCACGTTAACTTCGTACCCCGTATGTCATAGACGCGCGTTAACGTTGTTGATGAAATAATCATTCCCACTCTCCTGCCAACTCACTAATATCTTTTGTCTCTGTTACCACACCATCATCGTTGCTGACATTTGCTTGGTCGTTTGTTTCTGTGGGGGTGTCTGTAGACTGCTCTTGCTCCCCTTTGGTGGCTAAGGCTTTAATACTTGTCGCAGCATTAGACGTTAAGGCTAATGAAAGCGCCTCTGAGTACTGCGCTAAATGCTTTGGTAAATCTAACTCTAAATCGAGCTTTGTTCCTTCAACACAGAGGTTGTTTTGTAAAGTGGTGGCTAATTGGCTGTTAGCCACATCGTTAGGCGTACCTTGCAAAACGACCGCAAAGCGGCCGCCTTGGACTTTTTGAATAGTTAAGTTCAGCCGAGTAAATTCTTTATCAACAATATCTATTAGTTGCGCTAACATTATTTATCTCCTGTTTTGATAGGTGCAACGTGTGACAAGTAATCATCTGGCGCAAATAAAGGACTGGCTGGCTGCGTCTTAACCATCAATGTAATTAGGTCGTTCACTTTAAGCTTTCTGATATCACTCCATTTTTTGTTGGTCGCTTCGACTTTCTCTTTAATACCGCTTTTCTCGCAAATATTAAGTAGTTCACGTGAGGGGTACATTTTCAGTGTTTCTTCATTCATTACCCACGCTTTACGCGCTGCTTGCTCACCCTCCCCACCAGCTTGTTTTAACGCATTAATCATAATCGGTATCATTGAACGTGAATTGGCCTGACTCGTTTTGGCGATCAGATGTGCATAAGCTTGCGAAGACAATTTTGCGAGGGCTTCACGGTCTAGCGATAAACAATGTTTAACTGCATCATCAAACCCATGAATAATATTTCCATCAACCTTGATACCTGATGTTTGAACCAATGATGCGGTTTGCATTTTGATATACATATCTTGATCTTTATTAAATAAATCTGCGGCTGCGCTACGCAGTGTTACTTTGTTATGGTCACTTAGTTTTTCGGAAGGTTTGAAGCCTTTCAAAACAGGGTTAGCGTCCCTAGCCTTAGCTGCTGTTGCGCTCCCCTGCCCTACTGGCGATTTTGCGGTTGTATCGGCACTGTCTTTTTTAGCGCCTGTAACCCCCTTGGTAAGCTTTGTGTAACATTCCTTATCGATGCACTGGTTAATTGAAATTTTACCCTCATGCCCCTCTACATCGGACATAATGGTCATATTACTTTCACAGCTAGAACAACCTGATTCAAATTGTTCGATACCTACGGCTTCGGGCTTCAATAAAGTTGCTTGTTTTCTATCAGTTTGAGATAGGAAAATGACCTTGCCGTATCGGCTTTCGGCATCAACACGAACTGATTCAAGGAAGGATTTAGTTTTTTCTCTAAAACAAGCAGCCTTACGACACTTCTGTTCTTCACCTAAGTTATCGAAAAGGTTTAATTGGTCTTTTGTATTGAATTCACAGGCTGCACAATCTGAGGTATTAAATTTCGCCGTGCTAAGTGGAATTTGCACTTTGCCAAGGATCTCTTTTAGCTGCTTAACAGAGATATTTGAATTCACAATATCTTGCGCTTGCTTGTCCTGTGTAGCCTGTTTATAAGGCGCTAACAGAATGGCGTGTCCTAACTCTAAACGACCAGCTTCAACAAAGTCTTTTACTACTCTGGTGCATTTGGCGATTTCTAAGCGCTCTCTAAGCTTGGTTGGAGTCCAGGCCAGTTCAATACGGGTGGCTTCAAAATCTCCGCCCTTTATCGTATAAAGACTTTTTGCCGCATCAGCTTCATCGATGAATGATAAATCTTCACGTTGAGTATTATCGACCAAATGCAATCTAGTGGCATCTGCTTCACTGCAAATATGAATTTTACAAGGACAAGGAATACCAAGCTTTTGCGCTTTTTCCCAACGACCAAACCCACCAAGGATTTGCAATGAAGGTACTGATGTTTCAATCCAAATTTTCAGTGGGTCACGAATTCCCTCGCGCTTCATTGAAGCCAGTATTTCGTTTTCCTTTTGGGAATTGCGTTTTCTTTTCCTAGCATTTGAATGTTTGAATGGTACTAACTTATCAGGTGTCACTATTACAACATCACCATCCTCGATAATATTAAAATCTACAGGTGAGTTAGTGAAATCATGGAATGTTGGCTTGGTTTGAACTTGCATAAAGACTCCGAGTTATTCGAGTTAGTAGGCCGAACGTGTACTAACTGGATAACATCGCAAATTAACGCCGCCCCCCTTTTCCATTTGCCCTAAAAAACCATAGAACTGGAACGATAGAGCAAGTTCTATAGCGAAATTTCTTATTGGTGAGACTAGAGTATTATCGGATCGAATCTATAAAATGGTGGGAATCGAGGTATTTTTTTAATAAATAAATTTTAATGCAGCCCTTTATATACGTGACCTAAAGCACGTTTAGCTAAAACATTCCCACGTGGGAAAAAAGGTGGTTTATTCATGTTTTTAGTTACCTGCACCTACAAAAAAGCCGCTTAACAAATGAATGCTAAGCGACTTGAATACCATCAATCGAAAGTTTACGCGTCTGAAAGCTTTTTAAGTATAGTCTTCAACACGTCTTCTAACTGCTTTGTATCATCAAGATCAAGGCTATCCCATTCAATCCCCAAATCAAGCTTAGTGACATCTTCAGATAGCAATCGCTTAATAGCACTACTTTGAGTGACTTCAACTTTTGGAAAGCTAATAAATTTCTTTGCCCTGCCCCTACCTTTAGGTGCCTTCTGAATTTCTGACTCAGAAGATTCCGGTTCAACGTTTCGCTGACCTATTTCAGAAAATGGCATATATTCTTTAGCATCAAGGATTGCCTTCAAGTATTGATGAACGGCTTCTTGCCCACCCTTATTTTCTGCTTTAGATATTTCATCTGGAAAATCTTTGAGCTGTGTAACGTAACCTTCTACTAAGAGCGGCATAACTGAAGCTTCGTATTTCACTAATTTCTCATAGCGATAATACTTTGACTTAGAGAGCCCTAAATGAGAACAGGTTAGTTGAAATTTATTCTTCTCATATTCCTCACCCAAATGCGAACGCAGCTCATTGATGGCACCCATATAGCTTTTTAGAGCATCTGGAGGAGACAAAGCGGCTCTTGAGAAGTTTTCAACGTGCCTTAAGATATGAACATTTTCTGGCTTCTTGAGATAAATTTTAACTTTGATTTTGACCATCCCGCCATAGAGGAAGCGAATGGCGTAATACCTTCTATGGCCAGCGACTATTGGATAATTTGACATGTTAGCGCGCCAAACGGTTATCAAATGTATCAGGTCGTTGTGGCGAAGTGTTTCGGCCAGCTCTTTGATAGCTAAAATTTCTTTTTCGACGTCAGCATGCCGTGCATGGTCTTTTGGAAGTCGGTTTTCTAATATCCCTTTTTCACAAACCACACAATCTGCCAGTGCAGCAATGTCTTCTGCATTCTGGGTTGGCGGAATGGATACTGGCAAATAGCGTGGATTATCGGCTTGTGGCTGAATGTAATTTAACAGTATACGGTCAACTTCAAATGATGTACTGAAAAGCGGTTGGTCATGGACATCGCTCTCTTTGGATTTATCACGTTCTTTCAATGCATCAAGTTTTTCACGTGAACGTTGTGACACACCATGCCCTTCTGAAAATTCAGAGATTAAATCATCCTGCGGGTTAGATGTTTTAACACGCCGCTGTCTTGGCTTGACCATATTATTTTCCTCCCCAGATTTTATTCTCAACCAGCTGATACAGCTTAGTCATTTCATCTATCGCATAATGGTTATGCACGTAATTAAAATGCGACTCATCCACTGATGGCCGCTCCATGACTCGATAGCAGTTGCGCTGCGTTAACCAAAACTGACTCATGTATGCTGCGGTTGGTCCATTCTTATCGTAGAGCTTCGAAAGCGCTATTCTATCTTTTTGAGTTAGCTTAGACTTGCTTTGCACTTTATTAGGTATAACGCCTAGCACTTCTAATGGGTTGTCAGTTCTGTCTTCATTAATTCTGTCTATTCGATTTAAAAGCATCGGTACACCGTCAATCGAATCATATTCAGGCTCAGTCGGTATGATTACGTGTGTCGCCGCACCCAATAGTCCGGCAGAAACTGGAGACTTACTTGGCGGATTATCAACAATAATGATGTCGTAATCTTCTGCTAAGTCTGGGATAGAGAACCAGTCTTTCATATGAGATGTAATTGTTGATACGAGTCTTTCAGACTGTGGTGTCAGTGCAAGCACTCTATCGACATTGCCTTCTGACGGTAGAACCTTAATGCCTTCAAAAGCGGTTGGGTATTCATATACCGGTGAATCGAAAAGAATATCCGTGCTGGTATTGCGACCAGGCCAATCAGGATCATTAATCTCTTTATAATCAGGGTGAGTTGGCGCGGCGTATTCATCGTCGCCTGGTATAGCATCCATTTGAAGAAATGCTTTTGAAGAGTCCTGCTGAGAATCATAGTCTAAAACAAGAACCCGACGCTTTTTTCCTGTTCCATCAGGCCCACCAGTAGCAAGTAGGTAAGCAATCGTGGAAGCTAAGAAGGTTTTTCCTACACCACCTTTACGGTGGTAACTGGACAATACCTTTAAACCATTATACATCTCTGCTGAACTCATTCTTGTTCCTCAATATTAGACACATCCAAATTCTTGCACGTTAAAGATTAAAATGCTCGGATCGAATCTATAGAACCTCGATATGCTACTTTCCCACTATTTAATTAAAAAATAGAAAACTCTTACATCCCACGTTTTTAAGGAGTTTCCAAGCTTTTGGAAAAATTTTCCCACGTGGGAATAATGACTAAATATCTTTCATTAATTTTAAAGGTTATGCAGCGCAACTAAAAATATTGATAGATAAAGGTCAGAAAATTTACACGCATCAGTTTGTAGGATATGCTCGAATCGAATCCTAGATATCTATCAAATCTTTAAAAATATGAAGGGAAGCACAGTGCGCGAATTGTTTCACCTACCTGAAAAGTATGGTTATAAAGCACCGCTAGCCAGCGTGTCGGAAAATTTCGATTTCAAAGCGTTTTACCGTCTTTGTAACTCAATGGATATTTCGCCCACAACTATCGCTGTTGCCTCCGACATATTTATTAAATTACAAAGTACTGATGAGCTTATCGCGAGCCTAGAATACCTCGCCATTGAAACACAAAGAAAAGTGTCCAATATCCGGCACCATCTTACTCTTCTTGAGAAAAGTGGATTCGTGGAAGGAGAATTTATAACTACCGACCCAATTAGAAAGCGCCGTGGTAAGTTATTCAAATTGATTATCCCGCAAGGCGCTGCGTTAACGAGTGCTCCAGAAAGTGAAGAAGTAGAGAATTTCAAGCTGGTGGCCTCTAATACCGTTGAATCAATCAACATAGACCAGTATGAAGATAAGACGCGGTTCATCGAACTCCAAATTGTTAGGTACCTTGTTAAAGCGATGAGAACAAACCGCAAAGACAAGTCTTCAAAAATTTCGATAGATATCAGAGAGAATTCACTTGTTAAGCCAATCAAAATTACTGCAAGGGCAGAGGAGGGGAGATTAGTATATCTGCCTGACATGTCCTATTACGCAGGCGCTATTACGTGGTTGATAGACCATATTCAAGGACGCTTGTTAGAGACAGACAATATAGGCGAAACATTTACGCTCCCGCTTGAGCCGTTAATCGCACTTGCTAAAGATATTAATTTGAGCGAAGCATCGGGCGGTGGTTACGTTACCAATGCAATATCAGCCCTGCAGCGAATATCAGCAACTACTTTTGACATGGCAGATTTCTTTGAAGCGAGCAACTCATCAGTTGTAGATATCGAGCTATTCTTCAAACTCTTCCGTCTTGAAGCCATAGTGACTTATAAGGATGACAAGGGGCTTGAGAAAAAAGCTGCAGTACTTCAGTTTCCACGCTCGACTATCACAAACCTAGTGAATGCCATTCGCTCTAGACAAGAGCTAAACGGTCTATTGCTTATACAAAGTGACATATTCGCCACTAACAATGAAATTGAAATCTTGTTCGGCCTATGGGCTAGGGAACACTTAATTACTGGTAAACAAGCACTTAAAATCTATACATGGAATGAGCTAAGAGAAAGTGTAGCTCCTTCATCTAAACTACCGGAGTTCAAAAGAAAGTTTTCGAACATGATAATTGCTAATCATGATCCAACTTACAACGCCAAAATTCACGAGAAGATAACGAAAAAGATTACAGAACAAGTTGGATCAACATACCTATCTGGATCTAAGAAAGGGGAGCGGGTGGTGGAATATGGCAGAGCAACTATACAAGGTTACTTAGTCAATATCGGTTACTCTGAAGAGCAGGGCTGTTCCATTATTGCATTTAGACGAGATATGTCAGCACTTAGCATCATCGGACAAATCGGTGCAAATAAGACATAACCTGTTTGAGGTCGAAAACCTGATTTATTAAAAAATAGAAAAAACGCTACAGCCCATTACTGAAAAGGGCTATAGGCATACTTAAGTTCAGATTCCCACGTGGGAATATCTATTACTCATGTAGCCAATCACCAATTTTTGCCTTTCAAATCACCAACTTTTGCCTTTCAAATTACCCATTGCGTCGAATACATTTATACAACCAATTGAAGTGGGAGCTGACCTGAATGACTGGATCGAATCTTTATATTATAAATCAATAGTTAAGGCTTCGGATCGAATCTTTAGAAAGATCCTGCGTCATTCAGATCCGGCTTGATCTATTGCGTTATTTAATTAAAGATTACATCAAATAGGTAAGGGGTTTAAATCTTTACTGATTAGCGGAAAATAAAAAACAGAAGATAGGAAGCGCTAAGAAGACAAAACCCGCAACGTGCGCTAACACATGCGGGTTTGAAAACGTAACTTTTTGGAATCGGTTACAGGTCTAATTTTAGCTGATTGACTAGTATGGTCAACAGTTATCGCGTTTTTTATCGGCAAATGATTAATATTTGTTGGTAAAAATATGACAAACAGAAATAAAGATAACGATGTTCTGTTCATGGCCACCTGCATGTTTGAACATCTCACAGATACGGAAGCTTATGTGTTTTCACACATAGCGTATTTCGCATGCCAACAAAAAATCTTCAATCGGACATTTAAGTCCACAACTCAGGCTATCTGTAATAAGACTGGGTACTCACCTAACGCAGTTCGTGCGGCCCTGGACTCGTTGATAGAAAAAAAATTCTTACAAGAGCCCGAACTCGATCCAAAAGCTCCACGTCAAAAGTACACCTACTATGATGAAATATCTCACACGCTTACTATTGGTGAGCATGCCTATGCTATTGAATATGCTAAATGGCTTGAGATAGCACTTAAGGATGCAAAGACGAAGAGTGCTGGTGGCCTAGTTAGGGAAATCACATTTTTCAAAGTTTACGTTGGCAAATTTAACAAAAAAACCAACACCCTCAAGTTAAACCAGTCTAAGCACATGCATAAACTACTTATCTTGCATGGGTACCTTTATAATCAAACGAACTGGAACATGAAGAAATTCCGACCTTCTCTTAATCGGGGAGTACGGTTCTTAGCTTTAGCATTTCAGTGGTCTCAGAATACAATTCGCCGTTTAATAAATAGTTTATCTGATCTAGGTTTCGTGAAATATGAATTCAAGGATAAGGCAGTTACCTTCGTAGCCGTAAATGCCATAGAAAAGTTAACCGGCTTTCTAAACGTACTTCGAGAAACGTTACAAAGCGATAACCTCTCCACTAATCACATCCCAGCTGTAACACAAGGCCCACTTAGCGCGCCTGATGCATTACCCCGACCCAAAAGAAGTTTCAAGCCATCAACCCCCGCTGAAGCAGCAGCCTTTCTTAATAATCTGAAAGCATAGAAACTCTTCTTTCAAGCAACAAAACTCCAATTACTATTTAAATTATTCAACACCCTTGCCTTAAGCCTCCATTGCGCCTAAAGATCAGGCCAAAGGGCGAGCTTAGGTGCCGTATATTAGTCTAAGAGCTTAGGTTTAACTTCTGTACATTCAACTTTGTTCACATCAAGACTCCATTCGTGCGCACTTATAGCTTCACTGATTTCCATTGGTGAGCAGTGATTTACTTTGAAGAGCAAGAACCGACATTGGTGCGTTTTAAACAACCATTAGTGCGGACATTAAATGATGTATTAAATGTTTTTAGATTTTTAAAGATGGCTAACGCCTCATTACTTAAATCTTATTTCTAAAAACAAAAGAAAAAAACTAAGAGCGTAATTGTTTGTATAAAAATAAGTAACAAGCAGAGGAGGGGAGGATGAATTGAAAACGGCATCAAAGTACATCCATCAAGGAAGTAACTATTCCATTGATGAGTATAGTTTTACTTTGCAGGTCACTTATCGACGTTGATGAGCTGAGAACAGCCATAGGTGCCTACATTAAATGTAGTTCTAAATGTTTTTAGATTTTTAATATGGCAAAACAATCATTATGACGACCAACTAACAATAGATGAGCATGATGTAGCGTGGAGCTTAATTCATTTTCTATAAACAGCGGTTTTTAGTCAGCGGAGATATACCTGGGCTCACACGCGAAATCATCGTTCTCAAATTTAGCGCCTCCCAATATGTCATATAACTCAGTATCAGTGATTGAAAACCAATAAGGAATAGTCGACATAAAATCATTTTCTGACATCGTTTTATCGACATTAGTTTGTTTAATTTTTACCTGAAAGAAGTCTGGTAGTTTCATTGGCATGTAAAACCCTTGGAAATTTAAAAGTTTGATTAAAAGTCGACGATACACGAATACTTTTAGGTCGCAAATAAACGCCTTCCCGCTAAACCAGATAACAAATCGCTGTATTACTCGCAAATAAAGGTTCTGGCACTAAAAACATATAAACTAGAAGATGCGAAGCCGGAGAGTGAGTGAGAAGGGGCACCATAGCCCCTATAATAAAACCTTACAGATACAAACAGCGGATCAAAAATGACGACAGTTAATCAGTTTGTGAGTAGCTTAGAATCACGTACTGTTCACATTAGTAAGCCTGTAGAGCTCCAATACGCTAAAGATGTGGATGACATAGAAGATTACATAGAGAAGTCTTTTAAACGTAAGCTTTGTGCTACGGTCATTGCAAACATGGCTCAAAATGAATCTATTTCGAGTGACTTAATTGAACACTTTGCGAAACGACTAGAAACGGAAGATGGGCTTCAAACACTGACAGCACATTTTCTATCGATGTTTATCTACGCTCAGCCTATTAGCTCACAATAGGCCGTAACAATGGGAGTGTAGAGCATCGACACTGCCAATAATGCCAAATTATTAGAGTATGAGAACTTATACCAAAGTATAGTGGCATATTCTGATTACCCCTGTATCTGTCAATTTTTGACATACTCAATTAGCCGCAAATCCTCTATAAATTCCCTGTTGAGAGAAATAAAGAACAAAAAGATAAACAGGAATTAACCGTGATTACTGATAATACAACCAAACAACTTAGCATCCAGACTTTTGACGCATGGACGGGAAAGGAGCTAAACACCTCTCACACGGATAGTGACATGATGGTTAAGATGCAACTTTCGGTAGGTAAAATCGATGTTGACTTACGGCCTACTGAAATAATTGATGGCAAGAGATTTATTTTTCCTGCTGAAGCCAAATGGCGATGCGTTGAGCCTAACGGCGTCGTATATTGGTCTGAACAGCGTTTGAAAAAATATTGTGATGAAGACACAAAAGAGCCACTGGGCTGGGGAGCAAATAAGCACCCAATTCATTACACTAATGAGAATGGGTACCTAAGAACAGTAACGCAAAAATTGGAGCCTGGTATGTGGCTTCATTCTTGGACTCGTATACCTCGTCAGGAAAATAGAAGTAAAAGGCTTTTCCTTGATTTAGATTGATTCGTATTTTAACCCTCTTACTCAACCAACCAGCCTTTTCTATCAGCTCAATGCCGAGCGTACTTCATCAAAGTTTGACAAGAAATATTGATGAAGTGCGCTGGTATGCTGCTCAGTCAGTTTGTCATAGTCTTTTCTCGCCACTTCTAACAGTAACTTATCGTCGTGTTCCATTAGCTCGATACGTAACCGAACATCAACATCATTTTCAATACAATCCATAAAAAGCTTAACCCATGGCGAATTAGATTCTAAAAGGCTTCTTTCGAATTTGCTCAGAAGTTCGTTGAGCTCTGGAGTGACTAACCCCCCCCCAAACATAAATATGTTATGAAGTAACGGCCCGCAACTTCCTATCACTAAATTTGATTTCATTTTTGTCTGTTGAAAAATTCGATTACTTCCTGCCCACTCTTCTGCAAGCCTTTCATGTTGGAGCACGGGGCGGTTAGCAAGTTTACAAATAGGAAGATATGCGAATATTCCATAGACCAGGGGATAGCTGTCACGCATTTTAGGAGCAGGGCGCTTTTTAAATAGCTTTCGAATCATATGGCCTCCAATATTCATGCACAAAGCATAAACCAGATAGGTCATATCCGATACAGATTACCGGATATGGACGTAATTTTGCGCTGGTACGTTTTGTAGATACGTTGACTGAAAAATAGGAGATGTATTATGCAAGACACGAATATACGTAAAACACTATCAGAACTCACAACACATAAATTGGTAGCTGCCCCTGCTGGCTCAGGTAAGACAACTGAGTCGATTAAATATTTCCTTAACTGTCTATTGCATAGCCTAGAGCCGGAAAACGTACTTTCAATCACCTTCATCAATAAAGCGACTGCTGAGTTGAGGCAGCGACTAGTAAATGAGCTTAAGCGTGCTAAGTTAAATCAGGTACCTAATAGCCCTCATGAAATGCAAATGTTTGAACTTGCCAAAAAGGTGTTGAAGCGTTCAGAAGAAAGAGGCTGGGGGATTTTAGAAAATCCCAATCGTTTGGAAATTAAAACCTTTGATTCCCTCTGCAAAAGTATTGCTGCTATGGCCCCTGCATCAAGTTGTTTTGGAAAAATCACGGCGATATCTGAAAGACCAAACGACCTTTACAGAGCAGCCGCAGAGTCTTTATTGGGGCAATACAAAGAAAACTCTGATTTGGGCGAAGACATCAGAAAGCTGCTTATGCATTTTGATAACAAATTTCCAAAGGCGGTCAACATGCTGGCCGAAATGCTGTCTTACCGCGAGCAATGGCTATCATTGGTTATGGACAGGGACGTCGTAGAGCAGCGTGAAGTTATGGAAAATAACAACGCACAAGTTATCGCTAAATGCGCTGCACCTTTGTTCGATACACTCAATAGTGTCATGGATGAGCTAAAAGACATTGTGGCGTATGCAAAGGGCACAGAATGTAACGTCCACCAGCTAGATTCAGATGCCTTAACAGATGAGCAAACCTTTAAATTTCTTACCTCGTTTAAAGAAGTTTTCTTTACTAAGCAAGGCAAAGTTAAATCTAAATTAACTAAGCGAGAAGGGTTCGGTCCACTTAAAGACATTAAAGATGAAGATGCAAAAGCGCATGCAACCATGATGCGTGAGCAAGCCAGCTGCTTACTAGAGCACTTTCGCGACCTAGATGAAGACATCGTAGGTATTTTAGATAGTGTTGTACCACCAAATTACTCCAACAAAGAATGGGATCTTCTATCAAGTATCTTAACCCTTCTACCAATACTTGCTGCCAAGTTATTGCTTCAGTTTAATAAGCATAAAGAATGCGACTTTGCAGAGATTCAAAACGCGGCATTACGCGCACTAGGGGAAGAAGGTAAACCGAGTGATACGATGCTACGACTTGATAACCGCATTTCCCATATATTAGTAGATGAAGTGCAAGACTGTTCGCCTTTTCAATTTGAGCTTTTAAAGCGTCTGAGTAGCGGGTGGCAAATAGATGATGGTAAAACGTTGTATCTGGTTGGCGATAAGATGCAGTCGATTTATTTATTTCGAGGTGCCGATGTTGGAAACTTTATTCAAGCGTCTGATAATGGCGTAGGACACTTAAACTTAGAGACACACCAACTAACGAGTAACTATCGCTCTCAAGCTGGGATTATCGAATGGGTGAATAGTAAGTTTTCAAGTGCATTTGGCAGCAAAACAGATGCTTCACTTGGTTCAACCACTTATAACCCTTCTGAGGCGGCAAAACCTGCCTTAGATAATGAGGCCGTATCCATCACACGATACGAAGGTCCAAATTGGTTAGCAAGACAAGCTTCTGACATTGTGAATCAAATTCACAAAATACAAAGCGCAGAAAAGAACGCATCTATCGCAGTATTAGGCCGTTCACGCGCTGACTTAGCAACCATCATCGAGCATTTGCGCAAAGGGGAGGTAGGTCATAGAGCGATTGATATTCACCCCCTCGCTTCATTGTCTGTTATTACGGATTTAACTCTACTGACGAAATCAATCTGTGACCTTAGCGATAAGGTTAGCTGGATAGGGTTATTACGCTCTCCGCTTATGGGGCTATCACTAACTGAACTAGAAACCATTGCACAGGAAGGTGGAACAAAGCGAGCCCGATATAAAGATATTATGATTGCGAAACTAAAGTCGGAAAAGACGCTAAGTAAATTAAGCCAAGGCACGGTCGAGCGTATCAAGCGCCTTACTAAGGTTATTGACCAATCAATTCGCCACGCAGAGCGTAAATCTTTAGCCTCAATCATCGAGGGGGCGTTTGTGGTCTTAGGCGGCTTATCAGTGTTGAAAGATGCGAATGAGAAAAATGCATACAAAGCGTTCTTAGAATTGTTGGGTAAATTCAGTTTTGAACAGTTCGATGGCGATAAACTGTCAGACTCCATTGAGAGTTTATTCGCACCGGATGAAAAGTCGTCTGGAATGATTAACCTTATGACCATGCATAAATCTAAGGGTTTAGAGTTTGATTACGTGTTCATTCCAAATAGCCACAAACCAATTAGGCCAGAAGTAACCAAGTTGGTCGATTTTGTGCAAACCTCCATTAAAGGTGAGCGCATTGCGGTATTTGCACCAAATAAATCGTCAAGCTTGACCGAAACTCGTATGAATAAATGTATCCAAGCCATTAAGTCAATGAAAGCTCGCAACGAAGCTATCAGACTGGCTTACGTAGGTTCTACTCGGGCTAAGAAACAACTCTTCATTCTTGGCGAGTCAAAGACTGCTTATCCTGAAAGTAGCTTACTGGGCATGTTAAAAGTTAATGATAGTGAAGCCGTTAAGGTTCTGACAAGCGAGGTTACTGAACAAGAGGTTGATACGTTACCAAAGCGAACGCGACTCACTAAATTGAATAACTTGCACCTTCCAGAAGGCCAAATGTTAGCGTCATCGCGCGGTATCATACATGTGGATAATGAAGCCCCTCCTAAATTTGACTGGATGGTTGATACACACAGAATTATAGGAATAGTTTTTCACGCCACTATTGAAAAAATTGCCGATAAGGGATGGGATGCATTCTTCGCTCAACCGGCTGAAACTAACCGAGCGTATTGGCGAGTATTGCTATTAAAACATGGGATAGCTGATAGCTCTTTATTTTATGCAATAAGAGAATTGGAAGAGCAGCTGCAATACCTTAAGTCCAGCGACTACATGGCATGGGCGTTACAGCAAAGTAATATCGAAGTTGAAAAGCCGATATATACGAAGCGGCTAGGCAAGCTTAAAAAGTTAATAATCGATATAACATTTGAGACTGACAATGCTCGCTATATTATTGACGCGAAAACGAGTAGGCCTTCTCATGGGGAAACTGAGCAAGCATTCGCGCATCGAATGATGGCCCGTTATGCCGAGAAAATGGAATCATACAAAAACTTATTTCCGGATAACGAGACAATTAAAGTTTGCCTATATCTATCGTCCATTGGGAAAATAGCGACATATGATTTCAAAGAGGATGTCGCTGTATGAAGGTTAAAGGCCTATATCCTTTATTGATAGGTTTGGTTGTGGGTGGGTTAGTTATACCGCTCACAGCAATGCTAGGGATTGTTATTACTCTTTTTAAAGGAAAGGGGGATAACTCATCTCTAAGCAAAATAGAATATTGGTCTTTACTATGGGCGTATGCGATGGCATTGTTTTCACCCTACCACCTCGATATTTTAGTAGTGATTGGTGTGTTGTTCGGGGTATTGGCAATTTGGAAAGTTAAAACACGTCTTTTTAGTTTAATGACGATGATAGGGCAGGGAGTCTTGATTGTTTTAAGCCCAACCCTGGCACTTATTAATAACCCCGAAGTCCTCCAGCTAACATTTGGTGTTTATGTTTTGTTTTACATAACAAGTATTTATTTATACACAAAGGTTAAATGATTTTTACTTAAAAAAATCCCTGTATCTGGTGTAATATATGGGATTGTTAGTTAGTCTACTGTGCTGAACTAACCCCAATAATAATTAGATATTACATGGAATGTTAAGGGTGAAGGCTGTTATGCAGAGTAGTAAAAATCCTGAAACTGATGTCGAACATGAATACGATGAGCTTATCAAAGATATAAAAGCCCATTTAGATAATGCTCAAATTCCAGATGAATTTAAGAAACGTAGCGTTGAAGAATGGGAAGATGATCCTAGCTTCAACGACTATGTCGTTAGAAAGATGTATAGCATGTTAGCCCGTAATTACATGGTTAATTTGGTGCTGGCTGGGCGTTTAGAAAAAGAAACCTATTTGCAAATGCTCAGCTTGGGTGAATCTCAAGAGGGGTGTCGCACCATTGCTATAAATTTCATGTTACAGAGCTTGGAAGTACCTCATAATTTTAAGGTACCGGAAGAGTTGGCAGGTCAGCTTTATCATAAGTTCGATCCTGAAATGGAAACGGTGGTTAAAAAGAAACGCCATTAAGATGGCAACAGGCTTCATCACCGGTTGTCATTCCTCCCTCCTTTAGCTGGCTAAAAAGTCCAAAACTGGAAACAAATTCTTAGCCTCATACATTACTTACATCTTCTTACAATCACTAAAATGAGATAGTAATGTACTCTGAGCAATCACAAGCAACTTTCTTTGATAATGTAGAATCCGTTTCAAACTTACCTTGTTCTTTACCAGAATTAATTATTGTCTTTAAAGACAGACAATACGCGCTGGGTATGAGTGTTCGCGGATATCGTGACTTAAACAGTAAAAATAGTGAGCTTTTTTCTATACAAGGTAAAGGCGGTCCGTTATCAGGCAAAGTAATAGATCACTCGGTCAGTGTGGCTATTGATGATGCAACATTCAATGTGCGTGTTGGCGGTCAGCGTAGAACACGTGTTGAAAAACGTCGGTGTGTGCATGCATTTGTGGAAGGTCAATTAACCCAAGTGAAAAAAGATAACATTACAACACTCGGCTCCGACTGGATAGAGGTAACTTACAACCCATTTTATACAGATACTTTTATCGAAAAATCATCGAACAAGGCAGTTTATAAGGCTAAGAAAGCTATCCTGCAACAAGGGAGCGTTTGGTGTAAGGGTTTAAGTTATGAGCCTCCTGCCTGACAAGGGGGAAGGGTACTTGCTCAATTAGAAAGATAGGCAAGCCCGAAGGCAAATGAGTAGCGCCTCAACTATTGCTCTCTAAAGTAAGTTGAAGAGATAGAAACCAAACATGTTTCATATTGATTAGTCATAATCTAGTCTGACATTTTCAATAACAGAATGCGACCAGAGCTAACAGTCTCTTGTGTACGTATTGCTGCCGTTCATTTTTGTCCCTTAAGACACCTATTCGTTTTATTTTACACTCAGCTATTTTGCGTACGCCTGAGCGTATGACTTGGCGGTGTAAAGCTTTAGAATGCTAATAATGAGATATTTATTTGCGAACCGCTCTTTGAATATAAATAGGTTCGTAAAATGCAGGATGTGATGTCATCTCAGTCTCAGCAGGGGATAGCGGGAGGTGGCCTCGTATGATAAAAATTAATATGCGGTTCTAAGGGGCCGCATCATTTAAATGTTAGTTTTTAGGAAACAAGGATGACTATAGAAACGGACGAAGAATTAGCAGCTGCCGTTAAGAAAGCAGGGCTTTTGCTTCAGGAAATTCAAGATTATTGTGGCCGTGAAAATCGCCCAGATGCTAAAGTACGGTTTCCCCGTGGTTACCTGAGAACTGCAAGCGAACAACGGAACCGGCTCAGCTTTGTACAGTCAAAAGAACTTAGGGCGAACCTCTCTTATACATTAATTCTGACAGATAGCGTTCTATGGCTTTTAGTAAGAACAGATATATCTGCTACTGCTAAAGACATGCTAATAAAAATGTTTATTTTTCTCGGTGGCGCTCTTATTGAAGGAATTCTTTCGGATTATTTAGTAGGAATAGTTGGTAAACAACGCTCATTTAAAAAGCGTTCTGAGTATCTTTTAAATCAGGGCATTGTTTCCCAATCATTGCACGACGACTTAAATTGGGTTTGGGATATAAGGAATAATATGCACCTGTTTCTACTCGACGTGCGTGAGTATGAAAACCAATACAACGTCTCATCTCACGTCAGGTGTGCAAACGCTTTTAAAGAATTAATCAAGATTCTAAACGAAAAAGGCCGTATCAATGCAAACTAACATTACGCTATCTGTACTGCCTTCAGTCGCTGGGAAGCGAACACTGGGCCGTTCAGCGATTATAGCCCATGTCTGCGTCCCAAAGCTCAAAGCTTAGCGTTAGGTATCAGGAGACAGAATGGAATACTTGCTCAGCATATTATCTGGTGGCTTTAGTGGTGCGGTTTTGGTTTGGCTTGCCCAAGGATGGATTTCAGAGAGGCTGAAACAATCTATTAAACATGAATACGCGGAAAAATTAGAAAGCTATAAAACTGAATTAAATTCAAAAGTGGAAGCGATTAAGCACGAAAATCAGGTTTCACAACTGCGAACCTCATTGTTCTTTGATCATCAAAGAGATGCTTTTGCAACATTAATAACTAAAATAGCCCAAATCAACAAAGAGTGGGTGTCTCACTATGACCCTGAAGTAGGGTTGTATGAACCTGTTCCTTCAAACGGGCAGAGAGAGTTTGAAGAGCTCTTATATCATCATCAATTGTTTTTAGATGAAGAGTGTTTAATGGCATTGTCATTAGTTAAAGACGCGTATAATCGCTCTCTGCCATTCGATGATGGAAGTGGTGCTCCTCCTCACCAAAATGAATCAAGTCAGCATGTTTCATTTATCGAGTATCTACAGCCAAGAATCGCTTCAGTATTTCGAGGCAAGATTGGTGTTGATTCTGATCCGCAACACCTAATGGATATCGCAGTTTTATCTGCAATTGAACTCGTTAATGGGTATCACTTTTTAGACATGGGGGTTCCTCCTGAAGGAAACCTGTCGACTCGTAGAACCAAAGATGCTTCTGATAAAGTTAAGGTTGGTTTAGATAATATCGATGAGCTAATAACTTTGCTAAGAAGTTTTGATGAATATTTGAGCCGTGATGGGGGCTGGATTCACGAAGCTCAATTAAAGGTAAAGCGAACTTTAAATGTACTGGACAAATGCCTGACAAATCAGAGCACTCGGACGAAACTTGATTGCGCCAGTGTTTGAGGCGTTATACCTAACATGGAGAAATCATGACACGAGATGCAGCAGACATTGAAAATAGACCAAAAGAGTTATTCAAGCTTCCAAATTACGGTTGCTTACCTTCAGGGAGTTTTCAGATAGATTTAAATGGTACTCTCGGTGATTTTTTGGCGCATGACCTATTTGATCTTGATGGAAACCAACCAATAGAGGGCAGAATAGTTGAACTGACGGATGGTCTGATTAACGTAAACCCATCAGATGAAGCTCTTGCATTTTATCGTGAGCGTGGTGACGATTTTCAAATGATCAATGTAGTAGTTTGCTGCTATGCATTTGAAGAAAGAGATGGTCAACTTTTTGGGCTTCCATACCATATATCGTTAAGACCTACACAAAAAAGAGGACTACCATCATCCGTTGGAGTTGATTGGATCGATAAAATCGACTTGGAACGTATTTTAGATGGCAACCCATATTATATGGGCTTCAATCCGTTTTCAAATGCGTTTGGTTTGTATTGTGTTGGTGAGGGAATACCAGTTAACGAGAAAATGTGTTCCGATGTAATAGGGTTTGTTTATAACACCTATTTTCTTGCATCAAAATACAACAAGTCAGACGTTTTAGATCCCGGTTTGTGCACATCATTACTCGGTGAAAGTAAGGGGTTGCTAAATGATTACCGAAAGTTCAGGTTCACTCGATACTTTAAACGATTTAATAACATCGAATCAGTAAAAATCTGGGGATGCGATTCTCCGATAGAGCTTTTTCTGCTTCAAGCTATGCATAGTTTCGGGCTAAAACCTACAATTCAAACCCACATCCTC
Source organism: Alteromonas stellipolaris (assembly GCF_001562115.1). NCBI lineage: Bacteria > Pseudomonadati > Pseudomonadota > Gammaproteobacteria > Alteromonadales > Alteromonadaceae > Alteromonas > Alteromonas stellipolaris. The sequence goes on along the minus strand of NZ_CP013927.1, from coordinate 217,043 downwards.
AGAGACGGTACCATTTTTCCAACTTTACAATCGATGTGGGAAGGTAGCGTTAGAACTAAAGCGCTGAGCAAGACAATCACAGAGGTTGACTTTTACTTTGCTAAACAGCGCGTAGCGATTTTTGTTGATTCTGTAGCTCATCATTCTTCTGAAGAAGCCATAGCTAAAGATAAAGCAATAGATGACAAGCTAGAAGCTATAGGAATACGCAGCATTAGAATTTCTGGTCCCGATATTATGAACTCGCCGATAGCTTGTGCTCAGCGTGTTTTCAATATTATCGAAGGCTAGGTATTACAAGAGACTATGGTGCAAATGACCGAATTTGGCATCAATCAGAAGTTAAAGGACACTACCTATGAAGGTCCGCTTATTGTCTCAAGATGCCCCTGAAGCTGTGGGGCTGTGTACGTATTGAAGAAGTTGAAGCATTGAGACTATAACGGCATTAATGCGCGAATTACGGACATATTACTTATCTTCATGCTAGTTTCTAAAGACTGATTTTTGCTTAAACGGAAAGGTGTGTTTTTAATATGGATATGAAGGAAGAAATTTCTATTGAACTTCACAATGAAATGTCTGCTTTGATGGATGAGTTATGCGATCAAAACGATTTTGATGGCATCATCCAATTGTGTGAAGATTTAGGAGCATACACTCACGATTCGTCACTAATACGATTACACCTGTTCTACAATATCGGTTCTGGATATTCTCATGTTGCAGCTCGACGAGAAATTCAATTCGATAGCAAATCTTCTGGTCTGGCATTGCTTAATTATAGAAAAGCAATGGCCGAAGTTAAGGCTTTTGCGAGAGAGTGTTTTCGTAGTGTCCCGTCTGACGAAGTGATGAATTATTTCTATGATCTTCGTAGTCGAATACTCACCAATATGGCAAATGAGCTGGATTGTCAGGGACGCCGCCTTGAAGCTCTGTCGTATTACGACGACTCGATTGAAGCAAGTAATGTACATGCGATGTTGAGTAAAGCACGATGCCTTTATCAATTTGCACAAGACGTATACGACGACAGCCACGCTTATTATCTACAAAGGGAGTCGTTCAAATGTTACAAGAACGCGTTATCGAGAATTGATGAATTCCCATTAGAGCAGCGTAACAGTATTGAGTCTAACCCATTTCACAATCACTTCCTCAATTGGTTTCAGGAGCAAGAGATACAGTTTGGTTCAGAATTCCCAGAACTCAATACTTTGAGTGGTAGCTCAGCTGATACGAAAAAGGAGAAGGATTACCTCATATGGTGTGCAGAGCATAGGTTGTTTATAAACGAGCTGAATGGAATCTCGACATCTGAAGTTGTAAATCATGATGTGTTATCATTGCCTAGTTTTACAGCACGAATTAATACATTACTCACCACAACCGAAGAGCTTAGCTTTCATGGTCATTTCGATGAAATGAAAACAGATTATTGCTATGCTCGTTACTTGGCGTTTATGGGGAGTTCAATTCCATTATTTGAAGAGCACTTCTTCAATTCAACATTTGAGCATGTTGATACTCTTGATTACGAAATAAACAGTTTAAAGACAAACCATCTTAAGTCTTGCTTTCGGATTAGCTATTCCATTTTTGATAAAATTTCATTTCTTCTCCATCGTTTTTTTGAACTGGATACGATTCAGAATGATCATCAGGTTGACTTCAAAAAGGTTTGGTTTAAACCCCGCAGTCAGGAGCTTAAGAGTATATTCCAAAGTAGTGGGAATGATTACTTTAGGGCACTTTACTTTATTTCACGCGAAATCAGACAAGGAGGGCGAAACACCCCAGATGAGCAAGATCCATCATATTGGTTTGATCCAGACACACTTAGGTTATTTGAAATCAGAAATGCAATGGAGCATCGAGCATTCAAGTTGGTTGATGCTGTATGCCATAGCCACCATAGCAAAGATAACTCAAATGGAATTGAAGAGTGCAGAAGCATGATATTAAACGTCCAGCAGAATATCGAACTCATTAGTCAACAATTATTGCGCGAGCAAGGCAAGAAAGATGAGCTTGAAAACCAACTTGAAAAGCTGAGGGGGCAAGAGTCCAGCTTGGTCAAAGACCTAGATGAAAAAGAGCGTATGAGCTCATATTTTACTATTGTAGGTGTTGAAGAATTTGAGCTACTTACGATGAAATTACTCACCCTAGCAAAAGACGCATTGGTCTATTTGTCTTTGGCTATTCATTACGAAGAATCTAATAAGCCTCAAAATGGACTTGTGTTGCCGTCCTTCGTACCCAAGAAGTAATGTATTTTCAACCGTTTAAATTGCTCTGTAAAACTTAGCGCATTAAGGTTAATGCTTTATTGAGAGGCTATTCATTATGGCGACCTAATAGCACCTGCTCTGATGTCCGCTTTTGACCAAAATAGAAGCAGGAAATCACATCGTTGACCGTCTGCTCTTTGTCTAAAGCCGCCTGTCGGGTTGTGTCTAAACCTATAAATGAAAATTTAAGATCAAGTATAAGTTACTACATTTAATATTTACGTTGCTCGAAGTACCATTATCTAAGCAAGCTTCCATTTCAACCATTGAGATTACCCTCTATCCTTCTCCTATGTAGTCATGAGCTTCGTTAAACTGAATGTGATAAGCGAGAAGATATATGTTGTCATGGGATAGGCGCATCCAATTAGCAGGGCAGTAATCACCATTTAGCTCGATGTCGGCCTGATATTCAGATTCTCTATTTAGCAAACGTGCTGTCGCTCTGGCTATGCTTCGCCATTCAATTTCCACATGGAAGTACTCTTCCGCTATTGCATCTTGCAATCGCAAACCTATCGCTTCCAATGTGTCGACTTCAGCATATTCATCATCACTACTAACAATAAGCGTCTTATTTACAAATAGCTGATGAATATTACCTCGCACTTCATCTGCAAAGTAGGTGATTAGTACAAGCTTAGGCACTTTATCAATTTGCTGTAAAACGTCTGAGGAAGGGGAGTTTAATGCTCCTTCGTACTTCTTGTGCTCAGCGGTTGTCAAACGGGCTTTCATCACTCGTGTTTCCTTACTCTATATGCTTTATCGATTGTTGAGGCCACACTAGGGGTTCGCCATTGAGGGTTATTTTATATTGAGAGTAAGGGAACTCTGCTTTCGTAGCGAGTTGGCCAATAAACTCTTTTAACGTGTTCCCTTCTTGAGCAACACCTGTATTTTGCAACACTTCAATTTGGCGCTTATCGAAAACTGAAGAAAATGTAGTTCCCGCAGGTAGCCAAGACACCACGCGGTATGCACAAACAATTGCGTTACCTACACAAGCAACGGCAATAGTTGGCTTGTCTAAATTCGCTTTTTTCTGAGCAATCCGCCAATATCCTCTGGTAAGATCATATATCTCATGAGCTTCAAGGTCCTCGCGGTAGGATTTAATGTGTAAAAGCGTCAACCTAATATTTTTTTCACGCGCAAATTGCTCTAGTGCATCTAGCTCAATGAAATCCGTGCCTTTTTCAATAGCCACTTGTGCCCATGTTTTAATACCTAGCTTCGTGCCATCGCCACGTTTCAAATTGGTCAGCTTTGTATTGGTACTCAACGCATCAATTAATGCTGCCTCTACGTGAACAGCAACACCATCAGGTAGGTTATGTCTAACGATGTGAATGATTTGAAATTTATCGTAATGCTGTAACAGGGACTTAATTTTCTTCTCTTTTGCAGTGACGGCTTTGTCAAAATCGAAATGCTTGGTTGCACGTTCGTTAGTTCTGTTATTTGGCTTTTTACTTGCCATTCCAACGTAAAATATTTCCTTCGTGCCTGGGTCTACCAAGGCATATACATAGTTTCCAAGCACATCTAACATCTACACACTCCATAATTAGATTATCAACTTCCAAAACAGTGTCACGTTTTCATGATAGACCATGAAAAAAGAAAAAACAGACAGGTATGTCATTCGTGGGGCTTAACAATCCCTTCGAAAATCTGAAGCTAGTATTCGACATCTCCCCCACATAAACTGCTCCGGCCTTGAATCAGCAACAATCCTGCTTTAGTGCTATTTAGATTTTGAAACTTAGCCACGCTAACCGATATGCTTTCGCTATTTATAAATTGAGGGGCCTTTATGCGAAAGTTGATAGCGCTAAGTTTGTTGGTACTAAGTGCGTGCAGTCCACAGTCTGAAACAAGCAAAGGTGACGTTACGGTGACATTACCCCCTGGCACCGGACCATGGCAAATATGGACGTATAATGGAGAACCCATAGAATATGAAACGGTAGAGTACTTTGGTACCGATGATGTTCGGGTGATTAGGTACCCTGTATACATAAGTGTCACCGGTCAATTCATTCATAAGAACGGAAAGCCTTTCACCACGGTAAAAAATGAAACGGTTTATTGGGCACAGAACGGCAACTTCGTATCCGATCGACACAATATCATTCCGCGTCGTATCTTTAGCCTACATGGTGAACCGCTTTCTAATGCAGAGCCGCTACTTCTAAAAGAGCAACTACTCGAAGCTAAGGCAGACATGGTGAACCAGTTATGAGCCGTGACTCTTACTGGGATGGGTTGAGGGCGCTATTGCTATTCTTAGTTCTTAATGAGCATATCGCACGTATGCTTCACCCAGTACTTCTCAATTCCGAAGTGCTTATCGATAATTCCGGTGGTATTGATGTGGCCCTTTTTTTTAGTCCAATTCAATTACTATTTAACGGCGCTGCAGCAGTAAGCGTGATGTTTTGTTTAACCGGCTATCTGATATCAAGAAGCGCATTCAAATCTCAGAACTTGCTTTCCTTTGACGTCATTATATTGTTCTTAAAGCGGTATCTTCGCATCTGCACACCCATAGTGGGCGCGATGATAATCACCTATCTAGCCATTGCTACAGGGGTGTTCGAACCACAACGTTTGTCTCCGTTATTCATCACAACATTTGGCTATGAGCCATTCAACCTCGATGTCTCATTCGTTGATATGATTAAGCAGGCATTAGTTACCAGTCCTTTTTTAATGAACAGAGATAACAACCCCATGCTATGGGTGGTCAGTGTCGAATTGTACGCAAGCTTTGCCCTTTATCTATTGTGTTTAATAACAACTAATAAATGGCTAAAAGGTAATATCCAAATCATGGTGTCCCTTTCGGTATGTGCGGTCTTGATTTGCCTAAACCATCATGAAATTAGTATTGCCTTCGTTTTAGGCCATACCTTGGCAGTATTAGAGCGATTTAACTTACTACGTCATAGAAAGCTTCTCTCAGTAATAGCCACAATTGCTCTGGGTGGATTTCTATTTGTATTAAAAGGGGGAGAGCAAAACCCATTTAATTTTGTAGGGGCTGGTGTGCATCAATTAGATTCACAATATATTGTTTATGGCTGGGGGGGCGCGGGATTAATGTTGCTAATCATGTTGAGTAAACGGTGTCAGCGATGTTTATCATCTAAGCCATTGCAGTTGGTAGGTAAGGCAAGTTATAGCATGTTGCTGATACATATTATTGCACTAGTTATAGCAACGAAGTGGGGAGCATATGTCGCCCCCCATGATGTAGTTTATCAATACATGTTTGTTTCAATAGTGACCTATATAGGTACGTTTTGGTTAGGTACCGGTCTTTATCTTGCTATTGAAAAACCGGTACTCAAACTGCTAACTCGACTACCACTGGGAAGTAATATCAAACTAGTCACGGCAGATTTACCGAACGCTCACCCTACAAATTAAAGAGTATGGGCAATATCGGCAGGCGTTGACAGAGGGGGTAATATTCGCCGTACCCTCTATGTAATCGTTTGCCAATTCAACCAACCGGCTATTCCAATTTTCCAAGGTGCTCGCAAAATCGTCTTTAACAGGCCTTACATTTCTGCCATCAACCTTCGCTACCTCATCACAGCTTTGACCTGCTACTGCATCAAGTTTCTCATAATCGGGCTTAAATGAAGCATAGCCAACCATGTCCACATTCTTTTCTGCTAATGCATAAACGGGTAGCTGCGCATCTTCAAAGGGCTTTTCACTCAATAACGGTGCCGTAGTGCCTTCGCTGAGCTTGTAGTCTATTACTCCGCGCTTAGATTCATCTTGAGGGTGCGCTTCCTTTTTGTCCGTGCTTAACAAGTCAACGCGGTCGATCCTTAAATTAATGCCGACAGGGCCAAATTTGACGTGAGACTTTTTCTCGAGTGCATCAATGGCAAAGGGGGGGCGTTGTTTTTCAATGTCTAACCAGTTCCCTATAACTTTGGTAAGCAGTTGAGTTTCCATTTGCATCAAAGTGGGTTCAATATTATCAATGACATCTTCTACATTCAGACCGTAAGCAACGGCACCGGCTATGGCATCATTAAGTGCATCTGCAGACAAACTGAGTAATGTGGCTTGGTCTTGTACCCCCTTCCAAAAATGTAACATTGCATTGTGCAGTGCGTTCCCCCTTTGGATTGGGCTAAACCCCATATGCGATTTAGCTTTCTCACGCACTTTTACTCTATGCTTCATGAATGCACTGAAAGGGCACTTGGCTTGGTCGGAAAGTAAGGCAGTTGTGCCTTCAGCTTGACCAGCATCCACCGGTACCGGTTCATCTTGAATTACTTCAATCGGAATCTTTCGATACAACAAGTCTTCGTAGTTAAGCTCATTGACGTTAAAAGTATTTGCACCAAGCTGGGTACCAGATACAAATATTGTAGGCGAGAGCTCTTTATCACGGTCATATTCGCAGTAAGAATAAATAATCTCCTTGGCAGAATGCGTGTAACGGTCAATTAACGCTTTTGAAAACTCCAATTCGCGAGCAGGATCAGCATGAGGCATGCCCAATTCTTTCTGGAGCAGTTCTGGTAAAAATGGCGTCGGTGAAGCTTTGGCCGGAAAGACGGAATCATTCATGTCCAATAAATAGATGTAATCAAACTGTAAGCCGGCTGCTTCGAGTAAACCTAGCACCTGAATAGGACTATCCTCAGACTCTGGCGCAAAAATTGTCGAATTAAGGGCTAGATTGAAATAAAACAGGGCAGTTTCCATGGTGACTTGTTCAAACGAATAATGCGTACACACACGACTAAGCTGAGTCTTATATTGCTTAATTGCTTGGAACTCAATGGAGTTAAGTGAGCGCTCTCCAGGCCAACCCGCTGCCTCCAAAGCATTTTCAAATAGACTTAACCAATTCGCCATCACATCTTTATCAGGAGCGCCTAAGAGCTTTGCAACAAATTGCTTAATTGCACTGTATAAGTTGCTCGGGCAGTCTTCTGCTTCAATAAGATTAAGTAAGGTCATTTGCTCTGGGTATTCACGCAAATTCAATTTGAATATAGCCCGTTTCCAAGACTCTTTATCTGAGTGAGAAAGGAAAGGGGAAGTTACTACTTGCATCAGGGTTGATGTGTCGCTCAGATTTAGCCCTATTTTGAGCAAAGTTTGGGTAAACCGAATAACCGGTTGTGAAGATAACGACTCGCCCATTGAAATATTATAGGGCTGAACGTAATGCGGAATATGAGGCAGAATTTTTTGAGGCTCGAACACGTTGTCTAACGCCGAGATTATCTTATCCCGTTTATTCGCCAACTCAGGAATTACGATTGCTATGCGAGCCGTGGGTTCTAAATCCAATTTGTTGTATGCCCAATTAGCAGCTTTAGAAAGTTGTTCTCTGTCGTCATAAGCACTGGTCTGTGAAAGTATTGCCGGTGCCTCATTTTTAGCGTCACATATCTCTACGGCCGTGTTTTCCTCTAGGGCTGCGATAAAGGTGTCGATTAATGGTGGGAAATCATCAAAAGCATGGAAAGTGATGTGCTCCGGTAAGCGAAGTACGCCTTCTCGAAATGCTTCAATGACTATCGGTATAGCCATTTGCTCACAGACAACACCTTTCGTTCGTTGTCTGTATACCTTCAACCATTTTTTAAATAACGCTGACTCTTGTGAATCGGGTGATAAATTAACTTCAGATTGCTCCCACAAAAGCATATGGCGGTATGCGCTCGTTACATCGTTAGCCAATTCAGTAGGTGGCATTAAAGTTTGTAACTCTTCATCGTTTCGAATTATATCAACCCAGTGTAAGAACACTTTTTCGGTAGAAGTAAGTACATGGTTTAAAGCCGGTGGATAGCCGTTACTTTGAGCCTGTTCATATAGTTGCTCAATGAACGTCGAAAGGGAAAGTACGTTTGGTGCATCAACGACGAAGGTAGCTTTCTCTCTCATAGCAGCCAATACAAGTGATTCAGACTTCTCTTTAGCTAGTCGATTGTTGGGGGTGATTATCACGCTCATTCTTATTCCTCGATATAAATAGAAATTCTATGAGGTGAACGTGCCTGCTAAAAACATGTATGCACAAAAACGCCTTTAATCATAAATTACCAGCCAAATGGCACGCCTAGTACTTTTTATGTGAAACATAAAAACCAGAATCATGAAATGATTATCATATGGCGATGCCCACTGAAACTCATCAGATTCTCCGATTGAGGCAAATCATCAGATAAGTGATTAAGCGCCTTCGAAAAAAGATCGCTAACCTAATATCCGTACCAATAAACAAATATTGCTTACTGACAATAATCATTACTTGCTAAACAATGAATGTTTAGAGAATTCTGGTCGAATCACACAGGTAGAAAAAAACCTCTGCTACAACCACCTCAAGTAAACGATATTGTTTACTTGAGGTACATATATTTGACTACCGAGGAGGGGGTTACCGTTAGTAAACAAAAATGTTTACTCGCTACGAATGGTTTACTCCTTTGGCTTCAAAAGCAGCCAAAAATAAAGACCCATGATACCTAATAACAAAAAGCCCCGCGAGGGCGAGGCTTAGGATTCAAAAATTAGGGAGAAAAGAAATTCCTTTTATATTCAATTTTTATCAAATGATTTTCTTTAAATGTAAGCTTCACTGTTTCTTTGTGGACACTAGGGTACATTAAAATCCAAACATCCGATTCAAACAAACTTTCTTCACGTTGCCTTTGAAAAACTAATTTCGTTTTACCTGCAACATCAGAATAACCGACAATTTTAAGTTTACTATTAAAAACTGGGTTAATTGTTAGTCGAACTACATCCTCTTTACTGTCACTAATATTTAATCCTCTGTATTCTCCTGACTCAACTAAGCCACTCTTATCAATTAATGGCCAAATATATCTAAAATTCAAAAAAATCAAGTTAAACAGCAATACTAATGCTGCAAATATTATTACAGTTCTCTTTGACATAAAGTAATCTAATCCAGACCTGTTAGTGAGTTATTAGAGATAAATCTCTCTTTAATTGTTCCTGATTCACTTGAACATTATTTATATTTGAAGCTTCCGCACCCGGTAGGTTAGCTCCTTCTGGTAAAGCAAAGGTATTCCCTGCTATGCCTGACGCCATTTGCCCAAGAAGCGCAGATGCCGAGTTACTATTAGCCCCCGGCCCCGGCTGAAGGGAAGGAACGGTTTCATAATCATCGTTCCCTATTATGGCGTTACCTACAGCTTCAGTTACAGCATCTGCTGCATTTATTGTTGAAGTAAACACGCCATCTGGCAGTGGCGTTCCATTATTTAAAGAATTTATAACATGATTGGCATATCCAGCATCTGCAATATCTGTAGCATCACCAGATCCTGTAACATTTCTCAGGGGATCATTACCATCTTGATCCACTGGGCCATAACTAAAACGGGACGCTAGTGAATGTTGACCATTACTATCCACATTGGTAGTTATTGCAAAACCGTGCTGCGCCTTGTTTGTTCGACTAAGAGGCCTTGCGATAAAAATTGAATCTCTACCATCAGGATCAATATATTTATAAGGGTTATTGTTCGCGTATGCATAGCGATTGAAACTATGTACATCACGGAACCCGATAGGATCATTCGAATAAAACCGCCCAATCACCGGATCATAGTATCGTGCCTGCATATAGCTTAATCCGATATCCGTATCATATTTATGACCAGTGTAGCCTACGTCGTCAGTCTGCGTTTCTAAAGTTTCCCCAAACGGTCTGTAGTGCATTTTTCCTGTTCTAACTTCAACATGTCCGTCTTTTGCTATCAGTTTGTTAGCCAAGTACACATAATTAATGCCTCCATCAGGTGTTTCTCGGTAAAGTAGCTGGCCTGACTTGCTGTACAATGAGTATGAAGTACCGCTCCCGTCTTTTTGTTTTACACGTCTGCTATGGCCGTCGTAGGTGTAAGAGTTTGTTGTACCTTTGGCATTAATAAGTTGGTTGGCTCGGTTATATGTAAATGAGTGGCGGCCATTATTGGTGACATTTCCTCTTCCATCATAATTAATTGATGAGTATCTACCTAGAAAGCCCGACACAGAGGTGAGTCGATTTTTTGTAGTATCATAGATGTAACTCAGATCTCGATTTTTGCTCGTGTAAGTATCGATGTTACCAAGGCCATCATAAACAATGGTACTACTGCCAATTTTATTACCGCCAATTGTGGCTTCAAGCCTGTTACTCCCATCGTAATCAAGTCTCGTTAAACTATAACCACTGTCTAAGTTATCAGTAATGCTATCGATATTAAAATTATTGTCATAAGTATATTTGTAATCCATGACTATCAAAGTGACTTTAGAGTCTCTTATTCTTTGAGGAGTTTGATAACTTGTTAGATACGTTTTGTGAGTGATGCCATTGCCATAATTAAATGTATTAATCTGCCCATTTGCATAGAACGTTGCGCCAGTAGCGTAGTTGAACGAAGGTTCACCTGACTTCGTTCGAGTGGCTTTAGTTGGTCTACCGAGAGCGTCAGGGGAAAAACTTACTGCATAGCCATCTGGATAAGTAAGAGAGCTTAGGTTACCAAGTTTATTATATACATAGTCCAAAGAGGGTGTTGAGCCACTGGGTGCAATACGTTTGCCATTGACAGATAGTGTCTCACTTTCTAGCAAGTTCAAGCTATTGTAGGTATATGAATTAACAACCGTACCAGCGTTCAGCTGTTCAAGGTTACCACTTTCATCATAGTAATATGTTCTGTCTGGAGATGAGTCTGGGAAGTTTTCTTTATGCAATAGATTTAATGCGTTATAGGTTACAACTGTTTTGTGTGAACTCGGGACACTTGTACTATCACATTCTGTCGCGCTTCCCAATGTTCCTTCAGCAACCCAACTAATTTGGTTTCTCGAATTATAGGCGTATGCATCGATACCTGTTTCTGGGCGTATTGTCTTACAAAGTCGAGCATTACTATCATAGATACGGGTTTCTGATGTCGAACCTTGAGTGATAGTTGTTGCCTGATTCATGGCATTGTAAGCAATTGACGTATCATCACTATCGGGCACCTCCACTTTTCTAGGAAGTGAATAGGTAGGAGAACCGTACTCAAGGTATGTGGTTGTCTTTGTGTTTCCTTCTCCATCCAATTCAGACACCATGAAATCATCAAGATAAGAAAAGGTAGAGCCTTTACTGGTGTCCGCGGTGTGCTCTTGCCTCAATACTCTACGAAGGGCATCGAAGCGCGTTCTTACCCCTTGCCAGTTGTTAGATAGCGAGCTTGGATAAGTTTGTAATGTACTAAGTCCATCAGCGTCGTACTCAAATCCTTGATAAATTCGATCAGAAACTGTTGTATCTCTGCTATACACATAAACTGGTCTTATCATTCCATCATAATAAGTTACTTTTCTGTAATTACCTTTAGCGACGCTCTGTTTTAGTGAGCCTACTTTTATTCTGCTCCCCGAAAGTGAGTCTTCGGAAGTGGTGACATAGCTGAAAGTAATACTCACATCAGTCCACTTAGTATCAGAATAATCGACACTATCAAGCCGCGATAAATCATCATAGCCTAGCGTTGTCTTATTTCCTCGGTAGTCAGTGACACTCTTTACGCTTCCATCAGAATTTATCTCTCTTTTCATAACAACTGTGTTGTTCGTGCTTTGATTGGCAGTGCTGCAAGTATTAGCTATTGGACATGGTTGAGTAATTTTTCTAGGTCTTCCTCTGTAATATGACTCAAGTAAATCGTACCTTTGACTTCCATTGTAGGTAATCATCTTTAAATCACCTGAAGAATGGTAATCGAACGTATTGGTCACTCCGTTTTGTACTATTGTCTTAATACTGTAATCAGGGTGAAAAGTATAATTGAGTGTATTTTCAACATTGCCATTCGAGTCTTTAAGCAGTTGCTCCTCAAGTAAGTCGACGCCATATTCGAAGCCTGGACTGATAAACTTGCTCTCTAAGGTTCTATAACTACCAATACTGCTATGCTCAATTAAGGTTTTGGGTGAGCCGTAAAGGGTGAAATCATCAAACTCGGTTTTATAGTTATTACCTTCACGAATGATTTCTTTTTCTTTAAGTGCACTTTTATAAATATTTCTGTCTACAATGATGGCTTCATAGCCTGCCTTGTAAGCATAGATATCTCTTTGCGCATTGGAGCCGCTCAATTTGACTGGATAGTATTGATAGTTTTCGGTTTCCAGTAACGTTCTGCAGCTGTTGTTACTGTATGTTTTCTTTCTAGCCAGTTGTCCAGATAACCAAGTGCCTTGACCATCCGAATGGTAATCGTAAACCGTACAACGGTCGCTTTCTTTCGCAATGGTATGTTTGTTGTTCCTGTAACTTGAAGTAGAGCCCATGTAAAAGTAAACATCACCAGGTTCGTTGTTAACTAAGGAGCCCCCAGAGTGGGCTCCAAATTTATATTCATAAGAAATTGAATGGCTAGGTAAGTTTCCTGATGTAGTTTTGGTATGAACCTTAAATGGTTCATGCTCTCCCGAAAAGCCTGATATTCCAGTGTAGTATTCATAGTCATATCGCCCCTGCGTTTCTGTGGTTATCGAGCCAATCAAAAACACATTATTGTCGCCAGCACTGTACCCTTGGAAAGATTCGTATGTGTAACTCCAAATTTGTATTCCATTACGTTTGACAGTTTCAAGGTTACCTAATGAGTCATAGTGGTAGGTCACCTCATGGGTGTCGCTGTATATTTTGGTTAATCGCTTCTTGCCGTTAACTGTTCCATAGCCGAAGTCAAAGCGACGACTATCACTAGACACTACATAGCTCACCACTGCACGCTCACCAGAAGCATAATTGATGGTTAATGTATTGCCATGCTTATCTTCTATTTTACTGGCGTACCAACCATAGCTCTTGTTATTACCTCCATTCTCGGCTTCATATTTAATTTTGTCGAAAGTATATTTGTGGCCTTCTGGTGAGTAGAAGATAAAACCAGTTTGTGCACACCCGCCTCTCCATCCAGACTCTGTAACTCTCCAATCGTTACTTAAATGAGGGTGGGAAGCTTCCTGTCTCCCTTCGGGTGTCACAATATGATAAGTTGCACCATTTAGCACTATTGGGTCATTTATGTTGTGGCATTTTGTGAATTCTTTGCCCGAGCTAGGTTTGACCACCGAATTCCTATTGTGGTCAAATCTTGATTTACTAGAGTGCCTGTAATCAGTAACGTAGCCGAAGTGAATATTCCACCCCGATCCTAACAAATAGTCAGCATTATTTGCGGGCGGCATTTTATACGAATGAGAAAACGTATAGTCAGGTTGCTTGTAATAGCGCTTAACCGCGAGGTTAAGGCTTCCGTTGCCCGGGATTTCTAGGTCAACATTCCCGACAGATAGCTCTCCTGAGAAAAGGGATATAGATTCGTTAAACTTTTCGAAACCTACGAGGTCATAATTAATATCCTCTTTGTACCGGTTCAAGTTATCCAATTCTGCGTAAGTGTTTGGTGTATTTGCTATGGCTGTGTTGACAATTAGAATAGAAAATATAGCCATGGCAGACGTCAGTATGGTCCGCTGACTATTGAATATTAACGTTTTCATAATTTCCCTATTTTTCGACAATGGAGGCGCCTTGTACTTTATGTTCACTAAGATGCAGTGCCTAAATGTTGTTCATTCTCATTCTTTTTGTTTTAGAAAGTGCAAGATACATCGGCAGATGACGAGCCTGCCTTTACACTGACCCATGAGGTTGTTTCGGCGGATGAGCAACTACCTGAGCATGCACTTACCCTAGCCGCGTAATCACCGGTTGATTGAGGGATAAAATCAGCAACTAATTTTGATGTGGTATTGGTATAAATAATTTGCCCGCAGTTTTTTCCTTTTATGAGCTCAATTTTGTAATAAGTTGCATCTGTTACTGAGCTCCATGAAACTCTCACTACACCGGTGAAAATTGCGCGAATTGTAGCATTACTTGGTCTTGCTGGAGTGCTTCCGCTGCCAGGAGTGGTTTCGGTTACGGGGGAGCCTAAAATATCAGAATGAACAAAAACCACTTGTCTTTCAGTTGCCGCATGTAAGTAGAGGGGTAGAAAAAGAGCAGCGTAAAAACACTTTCTCATACAATGACATCCTTGTTTTATTGTTGATTATTTAATCTCTCATTAGTTTTACTTAATGTAAATAGTTTTTTAATTTTTTGTTTGTTTGATGTAATGTTTTTTTGTCGGGGAACAGTCTGTTCTAAGTTGGCTTTATATGCTGAAGTTTCCTAGATGATAAGTAACCGCCGAGAACTGATTGCCCGAAGCTCTGTTATTGAGTGTACTTTTATATTCGTGGGCTATTACACCAATCGTCTTTTTGAGATCGGATTTGTGACAACCAGAGTCGAAAACCGCAGTCAGCATTTCGACCATTGAATTGCTATGACAGACAATACGACTAAGCAAATCGAGCTTTCTGTATCACATGTCGAAGGGTTTAAAGGTTCTCGCCCATATAACCACTAAAGCAGAGCATGGGGTTTCTCAGCTATCTCTTCTGACACAATCACCGTAGATTAAAATCGCTTTTATCTTTCGAGGGGGATAGGTTTTTACAATTACTACTCATTACCAGATTTTTCCAATCGAAAAATATACTAAGCATTTTAAGTATTGGGCGAAAATCCGAAATCATCCGATTCTATTAAATGATTTGAATGGGGAGCTAAAACCGATTCAAAAAATTCCGAAATAGAACTGGGCAGGTTAGCGTCTGCAAAGATTTGTTCAAGGTTGCTGAGCGTTTTTTGTAGTAAATCAAAGTTATGCTCAATGATGGTGTTGTTAAGACCAATCGTATGCCCTAAAAAGGCGGAAAAGAGAGCATCGGGAGTAAATAATGCTCTAGACGCATGGCGGTAGGTGAAAGGGGTAGAGAATTTTGCCGCCGTATCTGGGTTAGGGAGAGATGCAAACGAAGGGGCGAGTCGCCATTTGTTCACCCCCAAATCAATCAGGTGAAAGTTATTTAATTCATTACGGGTAGAGTTTATAGAGGCGTCAAAAATCGCCCTCAAATGAAGCTGAGACAAGTCGGTTTCTGGCTGGTCACTATATTGTCTAATGACCTGAGCGATATCTTCATATGTGGGGGTTCTCTTGTTTTCAATTAAGATATCGATTGGAACGGCATTAAATTTTATGACGTGGTTAGTATCTTCACCTTTAAAAAAAGCATGTTTGAAGTTTTGTTGCACAGCTATATCTTGTTCGCCAAACGATTTGATAGATGTTTTTACAGTATCTATTTGTGCACTTTTTGAAAGTAGGTTTGTTGCAAATCTGATAGGGGTTTCGTTGTACTTGGGGTTACTGCTTGGCTTCGCAAAGAAGCGGGCACCGGTTTCAGGCTCTGCAAATTCGAACATTGGCCTTGTACCTTGCACTCCGCAAATTGATAATGAAGGTTTGTTGAAAACAACACGATGATTTTCTGACTGAAAAATTTGTATAGCCTCTGCAATGGTTTCTATGTCTTGTTCGCAATGGCCTATGCTATTTTCCTGTCTATCATCGTGGGCATTTAATTGTATTGCACCATGATCCCCAAAGTACTTACTGATAAAATAAAGCCTATCGAATTCATCCAGAGAATCCCACGGGGCATGAAGTTCACTAAGCACCGTTGAAGCATACTGACCAGGCAGGAACTGAGTAAAAAATGCAGGTAATTGACCATCCAGTGTAGTGAAAACCTTTTGAAACGTGAGGTTAAGGTTTTTGGGGTCAAGAGACGCGGGAGCCTTTACTAAGTATTCATCATCGTAGTGAAAAGAAACACGTTGTTCCGTGTCTTTAATTAAATTACCAGCGCAAAAATACTGTTGAGAGGGATTTACCCAACGAAAAACTTGGATGAATTTCACTTAATGACTACTCCTGCTTGCTTCTCGGTGTTGGCGCGCTCTTGCAAGCGTTGGTCACCAATTTCCTTGGCCTTCTCTAATTCAAGTTGAACAGTTTTTTTACTCAACAATGCGGTGTGCAAAGTAGAAGTGCGGCCACGTTCCAATACTTTGACTATTTCTGGAAAGACACCCATTTCGAAGAAGTATGCTGCGATAACGCCCCATTGGGTACTATGTCTTCCTTCTTCCGCTCGTTGTATAGAAGATCGTGAAATGGGTTTGCCGAAGTATTTTTTTAATTTAGAGCCGAATGAGGTTTCACTTCTGTCATTGATGGACAGAGAAAGGCGGTGGCGTTTAACTCTATCACCGATATATTTTAAGTAATTAACTGGGTGGGAAACGCTAGGATGTTCAGGACGGTCGTTGTATAAACCGTCGTTTACACCATCGTCTTTTTTCACGATAGATACCGATTAATTGAGGTTAGAACAACATTATATTTCTCAGGAATGTGGCCCAGAGACTCAAAATGTCGAACCATCACCTTTACCTCTTCTTTTTCACTCGACTCCATGAGCATGAGTTTCGTGTTGATCGCACTGACAAACGCGTTCGGTGAGGCAAGGTAATCACCTACCTGAATTTTAAGGTCATTTTCTTTAACCTCAATACCTCTTGAAGTCAGGAATTCTAGATAGTAGTTCACTGTGTTCGGGATCGAGCTATAAGCATTGTCAACGGTAACGCCGTTTTGCATAACCAAAAACAAAGCGGATAAAGAAACGGGTAATTGTTGATGTGAAGTCATACTATCTCGCATTTAAAAAGAGGTGATATTTGTAACAGCGCCTTAAACAAAGCAATCTCAGTGCGAAAGAAGCGCGGTTTTTCTGATGCAGTGCAACTTATAAAAGCGTGTCTTTTAGTTGGCTTAAAGTAAGTAATAAACCAAGCGCCGCTAACATGTCGCTTAGCCAGTAGTTTATAAGAATTCGTTGAGTCGGTGTGAAAAATCTCTTTTACCTCAGCTAAGGTTCCGCCCGTTTTATATTTTTCCAAAATATAACTTCCTCTATATTTTTCATCTCGATCTTATCGCTATGTGTCACTCACACACGAAAACTAAATGTAGCCATATCCGGAAAAGGAGGGAATTCAAAACGCCTCTTAGTTAGAGTGCCGAGCAACCAACAGTATTTATTTAGGATTGTTTAATGCAGCTACCATCAAAACGTTATCAGGCGATTATAAGTCTCATATTGATGGTGATGATTACATTGTATATCGCGGTTTTTCCATCTTCTTTAATTAAACAGCTTGCCACATTACCATGGCTAGATATGACGTTAGCAATCTTAGCGCTGGCCCTATCATTTCATTATAAACAGGGGAGAGCCTGTTTCTGTGCATTTCTACTCTTAGTCTACCAAGCGTTTCCTCTCACTTTACCTGATTTCGTGCTCACCAATATCTACGCCAACTTACTACCGCAAGTTATGGTGCTTTCAATGGTTTATCTCATTTCTGATTCAGAGCGCGGGGTTTCAATGTCAGTTATGAAGGAAAGAATGGCTACGTTTATCGCCATTATCTTCTTACTAACTATCGTAAATATGCTCGTAACCAAGTACATAGGTACCATGTCATTCACGTTATATCTCGTAATGGCACTGAGCACCCCAGCATTAGCCTATCAATTATGGCGTTCGCCAACGTATGAAAATACTGTCTTCTGCTACATAGGTTTTACGATGGCGCTTATAGGCCTTATCGGGGCTCCTGCGTCTAACGTTATTTTATCTTTGTTTGCTATTAGCCTCTTGGTTCTTGTTTTCAATGAAGCGCATAAGATGGCGTATTTTGACCAACTAACTGGGATTGAATCACGCCGCTCCCTAGACGTCAGCTCGCGAGGCTTATCAAAACAATTCGCCGTAGTGATGTGCGACGTTGACCACTTCAAACGCTTCAATGATAAGTACGGCCACGATACTGGCGATGAAGTGCTGAAGCTGGTTGCAAAGAAAGTCCAGCAAGTAGCTGGGGGCGGAAATGCCTATCGCTATGGGGGTGAAGAATTTTGTCTTTTATTCGATGGCAAAACTTCTGAAGAAATCTACAAACATGTTGAGGTCATTCGACAGGACATTGCTAATTATCCTTTTGCCGTTCGCAGCTCAAAGAGAAAAACAGGAACGCCTTTAGACAGAACTGGCAACGTCAAAACTAATTCAGTTCAAATAACAATGTCTTTTGGCATTGCGCAAACCACGTGTGGTGAAAACTTTGAACGCGTTATTAACCAAGCGGACGAACAGCTATATAGAGCAAAAGATGCAGGTCGAAACTGCATTATGCTGCCCGTAGCTGAAAGCCCTAAGTATTCGAGGTAATTCATGAAACAAATAATTGAGAAAATCCCCAACGATTTGGATGCACTGTTTTTTAACTATGGTCAACTTAAGCATGATTTTTTAGTTATGTGCGCCTCTCGAATTTTAGACCATGACATT
This sequence comes from Alteromonas stellipolaris, assembly GCF_001562115.1. Taxonomy (NCBI): domain Bacteria; kingdom Pseudomonadati; phylum Pseudomonadota; class Gammaproteobacteria; order Alteromonadales; family Alteromonadaceae; genus Alteromonas; species Alteromonas stellipolaris. The sequence goes on along the minus strand of NZ_CP013927.1, from coordinate 198,339 downwards.
GCACGTAAAATATTTTCAGATGGCTATCGTTTAGTTCTCAATGATCATGAAGAAATTTTCAGCGGTGAATTTGAAAATGCAAAAGTTGGATTAATAACGGTGCACTTCAACTCAGTTTGTTTACGGGTTGCACCAAATGGTTTTTTCAAAGCCACTGAGAAGCTAAATAGCCATGATTTATGGCCTGAACTTCATTACCTGACTTTACCTGTAGTCGCGCAAGTAGCAACGCCGTACCCGTCAAAGTTAGAAGATGCCAGCACATATATAAGCTCATATGCTGAACCAATTGAATCTGGGGCGTTAGAAATCGAAGCAACAGAGAAAGTTATCACTTGGTTAGCTCATGAGATGTCACTTACGACGGATATTGGGAATCCATTTACCAAAGCCGAGCATAGGGAGATTTGGAGCAAAGAATACGAGGACTCTATTGATGCTTAAAAAGATATTATTTATAGGTACAACCTTACTTCTAACATCTTATGTTCATGCCGAAAGTGGATGCGAAAAAGATAAAAGTCAGTGGGTGTTGACGCCGAAAACGACTTCGTACTTCTGTTTCACAGACTATAACTTGTCATATAGTACTGTTAATGAACTGCCTCTACAGGTGAGTTACTGGTTATCACCAACGCAAAAGCAAAGTTCCAATCCCTTCAATCTGGTCATCAACTCAGATAAATTTGTACCTTCCACGTTTAATCGTGAAGAAGCGGCACACAAAACAGGTTTCGATTTTGTGGCGTTAGCGCCAATAGCACTTACCAAAATAAACAGGCACGAACGGTATTATGACCTCAACAGAGTTCCCGTCGATAAAACACAAAACCGAGATGGTGGCGCTTGGTTTGAACTTAATAAGCTAGAAGTAGAAAAACTACTAAATATAGGAAGATTGTTGGTAATAAATGGCGTAGTCACAGTTAAGAATGACTATAAACCTACACACCTATACAAAATCTTATACCAACCCGAAATCAATATGGCGGCGGCATTTTTAGTCCCTAATGATTCTGAAAACCACACGATCACATCAACAATTACGTCAATATCCTGCATAGAACAAAAGTTAGGTTATCCATTGTTAGGCACGGAAACACTTATTCCTGAGTCTTTGAAACAAAAGGTGGCCTACAGCAAAAATGTGTGGGCAGATGTTGGCGCAAAATCTTATCAATGTGAGGCAGGTACTATATGAGAAACCGTATTTTACTATCACTGGCCTTATGCTTGGTCTCTCAAGCGACCTTCGGTGCTTCCAGCTATGTAGGCAAGGTCAAGCGTATTGTCTCCCCAACAATAATAGAAGTTTCTCTGAGCGATGAAGAGTTCATCACTTTAAATATTCTTGGATTAAAAAAGAACGGAGAACAACATTGCGGCGAAGCTAAAGGCGTTAACGGAACAGCCTGTAACGCGATGAAAGCTTGGCTAGACGGTAAAAATTTCGGTGTCATTATTGAAAAAGTGGATGGCAAGGCAATGTACGGAGACATTGTTGTGGGTGATAAATTGATTAGCCAAGAAATTGTAAGGCATGGCTATTACGCAGTAGATTCAACCAAATCTATGTCGCACTACCTGTTTCAAGCAGAACTCGAAGCTTATTGTAATTATCGTGGAATTCATGCCGTAAATAAAGGTATGCACGAAGTCGCTAAAAAGTGTGCGCGGAGGTAAAATGTTTAGTCGTTTTTTCAAAAGTATTAGTTGTTTTAACATCGATTTATCAGAAGATGAATGGCACAACCTATTAGACATAGAATCCCTTAAACAACTTCGACATATCCCCATCAAACAAAGCCAAAAAGAAAGCATTGGTTTTTCGAGTGTCACCGGCTATCACAACCCTGATTTGCTTTATCATAGTGTAGACCGGTTCCACTTTCTCAGTGTGACGCGTGAGACAAAAAAAGTCAGTAAGCTTAAAGTAGAGCAAAGGTTAGTTGAGGCGAAACGCTTATTAGCAGAGCGAAGAAATGTAGTTACTGATGACCTTGAAGAACAAGAGGTGATCGAATTAAAGGAAAAAATCGAGCGTGAAGAACTATCCAAAAAATCACCCGATGAAGCACGAATTAACCTTGTTCTAGATCCACTAAAAAATCGGATGTATGTCGACACCGTAGGGACAGATACCGTTATTAAAAAAACGGTTTCAATCATTAGAAAATTAGCACCGTCATTTAAAGTCCATCCGTTTGTAGCAAACCCTGCAGAAACAATTCTCACACAGTGGCTTTATAACCCTAAATCAGTTCTTCCAGATGAATTAGAGCTTGGCAATGAAGCATCTTTGAAAAGCCCCGAAGACGCTAAAGCTAAATTATTTAAGCAAGACTTGGAGAGTGAAGAAGTCAAAATATTAATGAATCACGGTAAGCAGGTTTTCGACATAGCAGTGTCTTATCAAGAGCGGATTGGGTTCACGTTGAATAATGTAGGGTACCTTAAAAAAGTTAAACCAAGAGACATGTTTTACGATGGGGTGGAGCGTGTCGAGGCCTCAGAAAGTTACTTGCAAGAATACCAACAAGATTGGGAATTACTGGTTTCATGGATGACTGAGTTTTACGATTGGCTAGAGAGAAAATTTGACCTACCCAAAACTGAGGAAGACGCCACGTAGATGGCGTTTTTTTTAACTAAAATCCCTTAACCTTCATAAATGCTTAGTTAAATTTCACCATATCCGGAAAGTCGTTGCCGCGTTTTTTACGGTCGTTAAAGTGTTCATATCCGAATGAAATAGGCGACGACAAATGTACAAAAAGCAAATGCTCGTGGGTGTTGTAAGCACATGTTACATGCTGACTATGCAAGCTCATGCGCAATCTACTGGCACTGATTATGTGGGCCAATGTAAAGCTCAGCTAGCATCTTATAAAGCTGACTTAAAGGCCTCACAAGTTGAAGACCAAAAGGAAGCTTTTGAGGCGGCAGTTGCTTTAGAAGTAGCAGTGCAACAGAAAGCAAAAGAAACTAATGAACCAATAGAAGTTGCTCATCAATCGCCAAACAAGATTAAGCAGATTGTGCCGTCATTAGATGAGTCTCTTGTACCAGAAATCTCGGAAATTGCACAAGGTGGTAACAAAGCTTTAAAGCCATCCTCGCAATCTGCTTTAGAAACGGTAGAGCCTGCTGAGTCAGTTGTTGTCGCTGCCCCTGAAGTTACAAAAATCATTTTCGATTTCCATCAAGGTAGATTGAAGGATCAAGTTGAAACTTTCCTGTCTATTCATGCTCCCGAAATTCAAACATTCATCTGGACTGCTGATGAGAATTTACAGTGGGTAAATGATTTCACCGCAGAAGGGCAAACATATCAGCACATTTTAAGCCGAATTCTTAAGTCATATGGCTTGGGAGCTAAGAAGTACGGAAATGATGTCATAGAAATTCTTCCACGAGGGGCATTGGGTAAATGAAAAACCAAGTATCTATTGTAGCTCTTGCCATAGCACTGGCGGTTTCAGGTTGCAGTTCACAAATGAAAGTACTTACCGGTGAAGCTGGTACTGAACTGCAAAATAAAGGTAAAACGGAACTAGAAGAGGCTTATAAATTAGAACCTCAGCAAAACGAACTAGATAACATAGTTGAAGTTGATGATTTCTATGTACCGCAGCTAACTTTAAATCAACAAAACCGTCCGGCTTGGTTTTTCGACGAGGTGAATACCCAATTTTCATCAATCACACTTGTTGAGTATATGGCGCTGCTTCAAAAGAAAAAGAAAATTAACGCTCGCTACTTAGATGGACTTGATAAAAACATTACATTTTCCATATACAACACTGACAAAATCGGTGCTGCGTTGGAAAAAATCAAGCTAGCAACAGGGTTCAATTACTCTATTGAAGATAATGTAGTGACATGGTCACAGTTCGAAACTGCAGCAATAGACATTAGCTTTATTCCTGGGCTGAGTAGTTACCGGATTGGTGGACAAAATAATGGTGGTTCAAGTAGTTCTGCCGAAGACCGGTACGGTTCAAGTTCAAGTATAGATATGGTTGTTTCAGACAGTGGTGTTGAAGATGACGACAACTACGTAAATATTGAAGCAAAGGAAATTGATAACGTTGCAGACCTGACCTCGGTGGTCAACCTCTATAAGTCAGATAAGGGCCGATTCCATATTCAGAACACGACCTCAACACTTTATGTCTCTGACTTACCAGAAAACATCAAAAAAATTCGAGAAGCCATCGAAAAAGAGAATAAAAAAATCACTGCAATGGTTTACCTCGACATTCGCATCATTGATTACATTGATTCGAGTGGTACTGAGCGCGGTTTAAATTGGAGCGCAATTGCAGATGATTTAGTAGGATCAGGTACGATAGATTACGCTACCAACTTTTCTGCGAGCCTGTTAGATGGTGCTGCAAGCACATTCTCCTTCACCCAAGCTGGTGGAAAAATGGATGGGTCTCAAGCCATCATTAATGCTTTAGATGAGCAAGGTGTCACATACTACTCAATTCAACCGAAAGTTAACTTAAGAAACAACCGGCCGGCAAAGGTAATTGACGGAGACGACTACACCTATTTGGCTTCATCAGGTAGTTCATCAACTACTACTTCGAGTTCCGATATTCTCATTCCTGGTGTACTTACTACCGGTCTAAACCTCTATGCAGTTGCCAACATCAATTTAGACAATGGCATGATTGTCGGCACAATTTCAAACAAGTTTGCTAGCTTGACTGAAATGGGTACTGTGACTTCTGACTCATCAACTATTCAAACACCAGAATCAAAACGTAAAGCCTTTCATCAAGAGTTCTCTGTAAAAGATGGCGATACAATCATGTTGTCTGGCCTGATACAGCAACGTTCTGAATACTCTAGCTCGGTAGCAGGTAGCCTAATTGCTGGCGGTAACAATGGTGTATCAGAAGAGTACACGAACACTATTATCATAATCACGCCGCATATCCGGAGATACTGATATGCGCGTGATTGAGTTACAAGATAAAGAGATTGTGTGGGTAATTAATCCGATCCGGACCAAGGTGTCAGATCGTGATTTAGTGCGTGCGGTAGAAAAGTACCTCGATAAGCGTTCAGCAATTTATGCATCGGCAACTCGAATTAATTCTACGGCGTGGATTGCATCCGCTGATTTCGAACAACGACACTTAAAGAAAGCTTTCGACTTCGCTGCTTTCGTCAAGGGGCACATGTCTCCTAATGGCGTAGCCGTATACATCGAACCAGTCCACCTAACATCAGAAGTTGAAGGGAAAAACTACTGCTTTGTTTGCTTGCAAGATGGAGAAATTATTCTCGATAAAGTCTTAAATAGACAAGATATCGTTGATGAATTACGCATGCTGCGAGATGAAGCCCAGCATCTTCAAAGTCGTGGTAATGACGTTAAAAGTACGCTCAGTTTTTATAGCTGTGAAGAAGATTTTAACGAGGCCTTGAAAGATTTCCCCAATGCAAAAATTGAAAGTCTGGACACGAGCTGGCTTAATTCTTTAGAGCCAACGAGTGCATACGGCTTCGTCAAATCTTCAAAAATTCGTGAAATGGTGATGCCGCGTAATATCTCATTACGTTTATTACCAATTGTCGGTGGTGTTATCGGCGTAGCCTTACTTCTAGCTTGGGTTGGTGGTGCATTCGAAAAGCCTATTGAGGTGAAGCGAGTTAAAGATGAATGGGCTAGCTATCGTACTTTTACTGAAAAGAAAGCCCCTCAATTATCTAATCGTATTGCTCAAGACTACAACAACCTTCGCGCGTTTGATGCGACGTTAACTGGTTGGCATGTCGCTGAAGTTAAGCACTCTAAGAGTCAAGATATCATCTACCGCTTAATCAATGATGGGGGGTACACAGCTGATTTAAATAAAACCGTTGATACTATCTCGAAAAAATTTGGTATCGCTATGCTGATGGATTACACCAGACAGGGCAGCATTATCACCTCTAGGGGTGCTAATACGCCAATGTTCAAAGAATCACAGTCAGAAAGGTGGAATTTAAGAACGCTCTATCAGACCTTCGATGATGATTTGAAAGTGTTAGGCACAAACGTAAGTCTTACATTTACAAATTTTGAATCTCCAGATCCTACTTCAAAAAAATGGCGAGCAATAAAAGGCCAAATCATTCTCGATAGAGCCCCGTTAGATACCTTGCTTTTGATAACTGCAGCAGCAAAAAACAAACCTATTTCGATAGTATCCGGCAACTACCAAACCTCAGAAGGTTGGATTTCTGGTAACTACACAATTGTCATGTACGGAGAAGACCAATGGTAAAAAAAATACAGCCCAAAACTTTAGCGTTAGTTGTAATTTTAATAGGGTTAGTAATTTATTTTGCGATTAACAATTTAGGCGTTGCAAGCGTCCTATCAAGTAAGGATAAAGCGTCTGAGGTTGTTAATAAGGTCGAATTGCCAAAGCCTGCGCCACCAGCCGCCCGTCCTACAACTGTTAAGGACACAGCAAAAGCTTTTTACGATATGGCTCCAAATAAAGAAGAGGCGATAGGTTATATCAACAACCGTGTGTCACTACCGAGCCGGTTAGTCGAAGCGCAAACGAAAGAAGCTGAAGCGCGCATCGCTAAGGCCAATTTTGAAATACAGGAATATCGACAAAAGCAACTAGCTCTAGGTAAAGAAGTCGAAGATGAGAAACTAGGTCAAATTGAGACACAACAAGGTTCTCAAGGGCTGACGTTAGATTATGCTAGACAGCTAGAAACTCAGGCCGCGATACAAAAGCAGGCTCAAGTAAACCAGGAACCTATCTTCCTAAGAGACTTCATATTTCGTGGAATTTCTGATTTGGAAAGCGATAAGTTAACTGCGCATTTCTTTTATAAATCACTTCCATACCCTGTAAAAAATGGCGATGTACTTTTCGGTAAAGTCCGCGTCAGCATCACAGATAAAGGCGATATATCACTATGCCTAATAAAGACTGATGAATGTCAGTCATATTACCTTTAGGAGTGCATCGTGGTACCTATCGAGCTATCAAAAAAAGACATCAAGGAAAAAGGGTTAACCTATTTTCCTGAGTTGACACACCGTTACCTTGAAATCAATGGCAGTGGCTTGAAGTCAGAGTCAGATGTTCACTATCTCTGTGTACTTCAAGATCGCAGTCAGTACGACCAATATTACATCATATTGACTAGAACCACTTACATGAAAGCTAGGTTTGAAGTTGAAGCGATTCAACAAGACCTATTGCAAAAATTTAGTGCTAAAACGATTAATATTGCCTATGTAACTGTTGAGATTGTCGAAAGTTATCTGACTCAAGCCATTCGCGATAAAACGTCTGAAGACTCGGAAACCAAATCTAAAAGAGATAGTACCGAAGACACCAGCGCGAAAAAAAGATTTAGAGAATGGATAGAACGAGCGCTTCAGCTTGGTGCTGCTGATATAGACTTTATCGTAAGGGGTGATCAAGGCTCCATTGGGATGAAAGTAAATGGGAAGATGCGCCCTAGAGAGGCCCATCCCGCTCAAACTATTCGCCGGATGATTAATGCAATGCTTCAAACGGAGTCTGAAAACTCTCGTGGCCATGTTGAAGATAAGCAAATCCTATCTAGAACGACGGTATTGGAAGTTTCCCCAACGATAAATAACCGGAAAGAACCACAAATAGTCCGACTTCGTGGTTTAAAAAGTTATGCGCATGATGGATTTACTTACTCAGCTCGTATCATACAAACCAAGCAAGAAGATTCGCGGAATATTGGAGAGTTAGGGTTTCCTGAAGAAAGCTGTGCAACGCTTCGCTATTTGGCAAGGCAGCCAAGCGGCATTATTTTAATTGTTGGGCCTACTGGTCATGGTAAAACCGTGACCTTGAAGGCGCTTTATGAAGACATGCCAATCGACTATAAGTTGCTGGTCATAGAAGATCCCGTCGAATACCTAATTAATCACCCTAACTGTATCCAAGAAGAGGTTATAGATGAGTTAGGACTCAGTGTGAATGCTTATAAAAAAGCTTCACTTCGTCAATTCCCTAATGTCATCGGAATTTCCGAAATTCGTGATGAAGTTGTCGCAAATGAGGTGATTCAATCTGCGCTATCAGGTCACCTTATGGTGTCCACCATGCATACCCACGACACGCTAAGTACGCCAGAACGCTTAAATCAAATGGGCGTGTCGTATCAATTGCAGGCGCAACCAGGGTTAGTAAGAGGCTATATGAGCCAGAGATTACTTCCTCGCTTATGCAGTTGCGCCATTTCTGGGCCAAAAGATACCTATTGGGGCGACAACCACAGAAAGATAAAACCAGGCGGGTGCGCCAAATGTGGTGGCACAGGAATTAAGGGTAGAGCACCGGTTATGGAAACAATTGTATTTACCGATGCCACTCGCAAGATTCTCGCTACTGGTGATTTAAATGCGTTAGAGGCCCACCTTCGTAACAATGGTTGGTTGAGTATGCTTGACCGTGGGCTTGCGCAGGTTAAAGCAGGTAATGTCGATCCAGAAGACCTGATCAATATGCTAGGAGACCCTCGACAAGCAGGTAACAGCGAATATCAGTATGGAACTGCCACATTTGAGGCGGTTGAATAATGAAGTTTTCGGAAGTTGCCATTACTGATTATTGGAGAGAGTTAGTAGAAGATTCAAAATTCTATTTTAGTATTTTGCTAACCCGTGCTGAAGTTCTCAAAGATTTGAAGGTGTTCTTAAGAAGACAGAAGTTTCCGCGTAAAGCTCAAATAGCTTACCTGACTGATTATTCTTCATTTTTAAAAACAGGCTCTGGATATGAGGCTGTAAAGAGCATCATCGCCGGTGTCGAAGAAGCACACGATTCTGTAGTTAAAAAACTAGTATCCCTCGATATTAAACGGGCTATCGATGAGGGTGATAGTGCATCGGATGGTGTAAAGCTATGGTTCGATAAAGATATCGTCGAAATCTTTATTGCTGGTGAAGCATGTGGCCAATTAGAAGACACGATTAAAATGTTCGTGCATCAACAAGCCAATCTGGCAGCATTTAAGAAAACCTTCATGGCAGGGATATTCATGCCATTAGTATATTTCTTAATTGGGCTATGTGCTGCTTACGGGTTGGGAACGAGTGACTTCTTAGGCTTCCCTAATATGATACCTGTAGAAAAGTGGCCATCTGTAGCGCAGTTAGCTTATAGCTATAGCGCTTTTGTTTATGACAAGCTGTTCTTAATAATGGCCGTGATATTCATCACCAAAATCCTCTTTACGTATTCGGCTCGAAATGTCACAGGTAAATTACGCCAGTTCTTAGACTACCTACCCCCTTACAAGGTTTTTAAAGCTTTTAGCTATCTCCATGCATTGAAATTAATCACGCTAATCAAGTCAACGGGTGCAGGGGATAAAGAAGCGCTAGAAATCACAGACAAAAACTCGTCTCCATATGTTCGTTTTTATACCGAGAAGATGCTTGAGCACGTTAACGATGGGGAACAAGACCTATCAAAGGCAATGGATGTTGGGTTATTGCCTTCACGCCTAATGTCGCGGCTGCATGCTGTCTCTCGCGCATCAGGGAAAGAGGCTAAAACTCGTGCATTACAACTTACTACTGAAGAAGGAGAGCATGAAGCGGGGTTAACACTTCAAACAACTCGCCGGTGGCTCATTATCTGTACTTGGGCACTGACTATTTCAACGTTAGCGCTCGTCATCATCGGCATTATGACCGTGAATATGGCGATGTCTGACGTAAACAATTTCATGTAACACAAACTTAAACAAACCAACCGTAAATTAGGAAGTAAAAATGAAAAAACTACAAAAGACATTTAAAAACGCAAAAGGCTTTACCTTAATCGAGCTTATGATAGTAATCGCCATCATGGGTATCTTAGCTGCCATTGCCTATCCAACGATTGTAGAAAATTTAGGAAGTGGTAAAGCTACTGCTGCAATGGATCAAGTGCGAGCAATTAGAACCGCGGCTACTAAGTACGCCCCCGTTAATGGTGATATGACTGACGTGTCTATTCAAGAGTTAGTAGACAATGGCTTACTTCCAGAAGACTGGGCTGACGGTTCATCAGTAAATCCATGGGCGGGTGATGTATCGGTATCTGTAGATTCATCTGATGTAACCCGTTTTGCGGTAAGCACGGATAATATCCCTGAAGATACAGATGGTGCGAATATGGTTCGTACAATGGAAGATGAAGCTGCGAGTAATACTACGCCTTCATATTCTGGAGGAAGTTTCTCAATCACCTTTGCGATCAACTAATTTGAAGCGTCAAAGAGGGTTTACTTTCTTGGAGCTGATGGTGTCTGTCACCATCAGCGCCTTGCTGGCGGCTATAGCTTATCAAAAGCTCCCGTCTTTGCTAATGGGAAACCGCATACAAACTATCGAAAATGCCTACCTATTAACAACCAGTGCAGTTAAGTCCTATTACAAAGCAAACTGTAATGTACTTAGTTCCAGCACGACACTTTCTATCAGTGACTTAGTATACGAAGGCTATTTACAGTCCGAATCGCTGGTGGATAACCAGTATACCAATAGCATGAGCTTTCAGATAAACCTAGAAAACGATAGCCCTTATGGGGTAGTTGAGTTTGAGTTTAAATCTGACTACGCCTACCTCATTGATTCATTAGTGCGCTCTAGTCATTACCCGTTCGAAAAGCAAGGTACTCAAGTACTGTATGGCAAATACCCGATAAACATCAATTACGATACGACAGTGATTAACGCACAGCAATCACGTGAAATTTTTGACAACGAACAATGCTGAATGTTGAAGGATAAAGTGATGAATAACTCGAAGAATAAAGGTTTTACATTAATTGAAACACTCGTAGCAGTTGCCATTTCCTCGTTAATAGCGGTGGGCGCTGCGAAGATGATCCAAAGTCAAAATGCTTCAGTGGATGCTGAGTCTGCGCAAGCCGATATCGAAGCAATACAGCAAGCATATAAAGCCTTTTACACCCAAAATCACCGTGCTCCTACGTCTATTGATGAACTTGTTTCAGATGGTTTCTACACAGGTAATGAGGTTAGTCCTTGGAACACAACATATACCGGCACTGAGGCTACTAATGGTTATGTTGTATCGGTTGAAACAAAGGATAGTAAGTCTGCCTATTTATTAAATCGAACGATAGGAAATTCAACTCGTTCAGGCACAACGATAACAACCCAAGAAGCTATTCCCTTACTAGAAACGGTAGCTAGTCAATACTTGTATCGGGTCGCTGTTGATGGGCAAGAAGAACTCAATACTTTAGAAACAGATATTGATGCAAACGGTAATGATATCAGCAACATTGGGACTATTACGGCCACCAGTGCTGACTTTACAACGGCAGTGATAAATGAAATCACCACTGACCAAATGACGGTTACGGATTCTATTACGTTTGAAAATGGGACAATTGCGTCAACATCGACAGGTATTACCGTTGATGCAGAAACTTTCACTTTAACTGGCGATACAACCGTCGATGGGGATCTTTCTTTATCCGGTGGTGATATCACTGGGGTAGGGGAGTTTAATGCCGACAATGGGACGTTCTCAGACCTGTATGCCGACAGTGGAACGATTGATGAACTAACTTCTACCACATTAAACTTTACGACATCAGATATAGAATCGTTGACGTTTAAAACGGCCACTGGTGAAGCGCTAGATGTTGTCGACCTAACAGCGGAATCATTCACCGTTGATAACCTAGACGCAACAACTGGCTACATCGAAAGTTTATCTGGAGATAGTCTGAACTACACTTCAGGCACAATCGACTCATTGACGTTTACGAATGCATCGGGAAATTCCCTCGATGTGAATAGCCTGACAACAGATACGCTAACTACCGGCTCATTAGAGGCTACCAGCGGCTATATCGCCTCACTTTCAGGTTCAAGCTTAGCGTACAACTCCGGTACGATTAATACGTTAAATTTCACCACTGCCTCGGGAACGTCTTTGGACGTTGATAGATTAGTTACTGATACGCTTTCTACAGATTCAATAAACGCCTCAACTGGTGAAATAGCTTCATTATCTGGTAACGATTTAACTTATTCATCAGGAACCATAGGTACTTTAGGTTTTACCACGGCTTCTGGTACTACATTAAATGCTACTAACGTAGTGACTACGAATGCTAGTGGAACAAACTTTGACTTTGTTACCGCGAATGCTAATAGCGCATCAGGAACGACTATCGATTTCACCAACGCCACTTTCGATAACGCCACCGTTGACTCTGCTGAGATTGAAAACGCTGATATTGAATCACTGTCTTACGACACGGGAAGCTTTGACTCACTATCAACAAACAATTTAACCGCCTCGAACGGTTATTTTACCTATGTAGAAGCACCTGCGATTGATACAGATGATCTTACAGCGGCTCAAATGGCAGTAGGGGAATTGACGGTATCAGGCACTTTGACAGCGAGTACCGCGAACATTACTACGGCAACTGTCTCTGGCACCACGACAACGACGAATCTCACCGCTTCTAAATCAACGCTAGGAAATGCATCAGCGTCATCTATGACCGTATCAGGTAATGTGACCAGTGACTCATTAGAAGCCGATACCGGTTCATTTACCACCGTAACCGCGAATACCTTGAATGGGTCAACTGGTACGTTCACCACACTCAATGCGAGTACCGTCAATGGTACTAATGGTGATTTCTCCAAAATCATTGCAGATAGCTTTGTGGGGGGCACTTTCACCGGAACAAACTTCACCACTTCAAGTTCATCAGTGAATGATAACTACATCCTTGCAAAAGATATTCAAAGTGATTGGAACTCATGTGTTGCAGCAGGAGGGTGTCAATAATGAGCCTTCTCAAGCAACGCGGTGAAGCGAATCTACCGTTAGTTATTGCCTCTTTGATTACGATGTCCATGGCCGGCGCTTATTACGGCATGCAGAATCAGCAAGCCCAAAAAGACAGATTGGCCGACGCAGTAATCAGTGATTTTTCGCGATTTCAGAGCGCAGCTTCTAGATGTTATAGCGATTATCGTGATTGGTGTTCTACTGAGTTGCTTGAATCTAATTATAACGCGGGGGATTTTAGTGATACGGGTGGGAACTCCTATTCAGTAACCACAAATTCGGATGGCACCATCACGATCACTACAGACCTGCTGAGTGAAGAGGCGGCTAGTATAGCTAGTTCTAGCTTAATAAATGGTGTGGCTACAGGCTCAAGCGTGTCCTCTACGATGAATCCCCCGAGCGACAACGTACTGTTTGATGATGTCCTGGCGCGTTATGAGAATGGGATGAATGAAGACGCGATATTGCTTGAGACAAGCTTAGACTTCGATGGGTATGACTTAACGAACGTTAAAGAAGTGTCACAAGAGAATATTGAATTAGAGTCAATGAACGCAGATAGTCTTGAAATTGGCACTATTAATAGCGTAAGTGACACGCTCCAGATAGGTGAGAATGCGACCTTTTCTGGTACCTCAGAAGGGTTGGCCCTCGATACAGGTACATTAGAGGTAAACGATTTAGCCATTGACGGTGACATGAGTATGTCCAACGGTACCTTCTCTGATGTTTCTAGTCTGAGTGCTGATACGGGGAATGTGACACAACTCACTGCGTCTACTGCCAGTATTACCACGGCAAGTGGAACAAATATTATTGCAGAAAACGCTTCAGGCCAGACGCAGAACTTTACGGATGGCACAGGCGAGAGCTTAAATGTCACTACGGCCACTGTGACCAATTCAGCAGACATTGAAACTTTAATTGTCGAAGGCACTGGCTCAATTGCGACCTTATCGGGTAATTCGCTTAACTATGCTGATGGCACTATCGAAACACTGGGCTTTACTTCTGCTACTGGAGATACTTTCACGGCAAATGATGTTGCCAGTAATGAAACCGTAGCTGGTGCGTTGACCGCGTCAACCGGTGTTATCTCGGATCTGTCAGGTTCCAGCTTAGCATTTAATGAAGGTACGATTGATACCCTAAATTTTACTAATGCGACAGGTGGAAACATCACCGTTACGGATACCACATCAACAGAAGCTACCGCCACTACGTTGACTGCAGATACCGGCGCTATTGATGAGATAACCGGTACAAGCCTCGACTATACAAACAGCACCATATCAAACCTTAAATTTACGACCTCCACGGGTTCAGATACCACCACGACAACGCTTAATGCGACCAATCTATCTGGTGAGGTAGCGACCGTCTTAAATCAAGCCACATTTAAGAACTATTCAGGCGATGAGTTAAATTACTCAAGCGCTACCTTTGATAGCGCATTGTTTGTGTCATTAGACGCTGACAGTGTAAAAGGTGCATCTATTTTAGTAGACGATGGCTCAGGTGCATCAACAACGGCCGATTCTGTCTCAAGCAGCGACGCCTATATAACATCGCTTTCTTCAGATGAAATTGACAGTGATGATGTTACAGCAACTAAAGCTAGTGCTGACAGTGTAACCGTAAGTGACGAATTAACCGCTAAAACTCTTAAGGCTACAACACTAAAAAATACCACCTTGGATACAGGCACTTTAAAAGTTAATTCATCTTCAACATTAGGGGTAGCAAGCGCAACCTCGTTAGATATTTCGGGAAAGTTGGAAGCAACAAAGTTCATTGCCACCGATGCAAATATTGAGACGTTGAGTGGGAACACAAACGCTACAACAGCGAATATCGACAGTGCGAACGCAACCACCATTAATGGGACCAATGCGAACTTCGACGAAGTTGAAGCAGATACTTTTGTAGGAGGGAGTGCTACAGGAAGTAATTTTTCCAGTTCATCGTCTTCGGTAAACAACAATTATGCATTACTTACTACCTATGAAGAGAAAATCGATAATTGCATCAATACAACACAGTATTGCATACCCGAAACGCCATCTATTAGCCTGTCATGTAGTGGCTGTATCCAAGCCTCCGCAACGTCTACGTTTACAGCAACCCTCACAGCTAAAGTTACTAATTGTCGTCAAGGGTGTTCGGTTACTTGGTCGAAATCATCTTGGTTATCTACCGTTTCTGGTTGCACTACCACTTCTATTTCAGCTGGTGGTACAGCAACGTTAAGTTGTCAGGTGCGGAAAACATCTGCATCAGTAGGGGTAAACTATATCGGAAGTGTTAGTGTTACAGCTACCAATTCGCACTATTCAGACAGAAGCACTACTGCTAGCAAGAGTATTTCTTTTGAAAATACCTCTTCAGTTACCCCCGAAGCATCTGTAAGTTGTTCTGGCTGTACTTCATCGAAGCAAGGCTCATCATTTAGCGCAACGATTACGGGTACCGTTTCAAACTGCATTCAAGGTTGTAGTTACAGTTGGACAGAAACTGGGGGGGCGAGTAAATCCTCATGCTCCAATGGCACCATCAGTGCTACTTCGAGTACCTACACCGTTTCATGCTCTATTTCAGCAACTTTGGATGCCCAAGAGTCGGCCAGTGGCTCAGTGAAGCTTACTGTCACAAATAGTACCGACTCTTCTGAAAGTGATACGGCCAGCACTTCTTACTCATGGAATAATACTTCGTCAGCCGTAGATTTAGGTGATTGGGTCAGCTACAACACCACATCTTTCAGCGACATAAATCCAGACTATTCCTACTACTACAATGTTTTACGCCCCACATTAGATGGCGAAACGACACCTAACTGGGCTAGCTCATCAAATTGCCCAGATTGTATATTGACCTTCATTTCTGCCGAAGTTAAGCAGTGTTACGTGTATGACTCATCAAGCGCCTATTCGGATGATGGGCAAGGAGAGTGTGGATTTGAAACTTATTATGAGTCTGGTAAAGAGGCTGGTTGGTATGGTACCCCCCAGTATTCTAGCGTTAACCAAGCAGAGGCAGGATTAGATGAAGGATATGTCGAAATTGAGTTTACTTGGAAAGTATCGAGTGATGCGCTGGGACAAAGTGAAACGCTGTCGGCTACCGTAACTAGTACTTCTGAAACCGAAGTGGCGGATAGTGGTGGCGGTGGCGGGGGAATTATACTCTAACATCATGAAAAGAAAGGGGAAGGTGTTTTTTTGCACCTTCCCAATTAGTTGTCACAGTGCATATGTGACATGTTCGGATAGGCCGAGCAGAATTATAAAAAAGTTGAGAAGTAAACATGAAGTTCAAACACACATTATTAGCTACTGCACTTATCGCATCACTAAGCGGTACAGCGCTTGCCAAATCAGATTTATTCATAACGTCTGGTGGTATTTCACTGGAAGATATCAAAGCCCGAACTGCCCAAGTATCGGATGCTTCAACATTTTCATTAGAGACTGATACCGCAGTAGATAGTGCGATTGAAATTGATCTCGTTCTCTTCTATCAAAACTCGCTGATGAAGGTTCTTGGTGAATACGAAGGTTATCAACATCTGCTAGCTGTTGAAGACACTATCAATGAAACATTGGAAAATAGCGACATCAATGCTTTTGTGACGGTTAAAGATATCGTTATGACAACAAATATTGAAGATTCAGTTCCTTATTTGGAGGTCACTAACGACGATGGTGAAGTCATTCAAGCAGGGGCTGATGAATTGTCTTCATTAGCCATGTTGAATCCAGGCTTTGATGAATACGATACCTACACCCAAAAATGGCAAGCCGACCACGTGATGTATTTAACGGACTATCGAACTGGCGTCACGTTAGGAGCAGCCGGATTAAATGGTGAGTATTCGATCATCCTTTCTAAAGGCGACGACCAATCATTGGCCACCACTGCTCACGAAATTGGACATAATTGGGGCGGAAACCATGAATACGACGATGTGCCTGATTACGCCATTGCTTATGCGCATTCTTGGGAATGCGGCGATTCTTACACAATCATGCATTCGGTGAATGATGGGACGCGAGAGCCTATGTACTCCAACCCTGATATTGCCGTAGATGGGGTCTATTGTGGTGATGAAGTTGAAGCTGACAATGCTCGTGTCATAAGCGGTAATGTGAGTGCTTCTTCACAGCGCAGAGATGGTGTGGACGTTGTAGGCGAGGTATCTATAGACGCCAGTACATACACGGTTTATGAAGATGAAACATTAGTAGTCACGTTAACTCGAAATGGTGATATCAGTAATGAGGCCAGCGTAAAAGTTTTTGCTGAAAATGATACAGCAACGTTTGGGCAAGATTTCGTAGATGTTTATCAAACTGCAACGTTTGCCGCTGATAGCAGTACCGCTACTGTCACGTTTGATATTGTTAATGACCTTTTAGATGAAGATGAAGAGTCGTTTACCCTTGCCTTGCGATTTCCATATACCCTGTCTCTTGCAGATGTTAGTGAGGCCACGGTTTATATTGAAGACGTAGCGAATGAAGATGATGCTGGTACTTTTACTATTACTGCTCCCACCTCATTGGTCGAAGGTGACAGTGGTACGGTGACGGTGACGCGTTCCGGTGAAACCTCCCAAGAAGTTATCGTTTTGGCAACAAGTGAAGATGGTACCGCTGAGGCAGAAATTGACTATCTACAAGTTAATGAAATTTTATATTTTAAAGCTGGTGAAACGCAGAAAACCTTCACTACAGAAGCATGGGCAGATTACACCGATGAAATCGCCCAGACCTACACCATTTCTTTATCAAGCGATGCTTCGATAGCGTATGAGGCGCAGTCAGCTGAAATTTCAATTGTCGATACCGATGATGGCGAAGCCGGAAGCTTTATCGTAGAAAACGGGGATACGACGTACACCGAAGGCGAAACCATTACTTATGATATTAACCGATATTATGGGGTAACGGGTGAGGTGACTATAACAGGCACTATTACTTGGCCAGATTACGATTTTGATGCAGTGACAGTAACCGCGACCGTAGACGATCAATCCATCACCGGCACGTGGACCTACACCACGCCGGACTTAGATATAGATGAAGAAGAATATGAAATGGTTATCAGCTGGGAAGCATCTGGTGAGGCTACCGTGAATTCAAGAACGAACAGCTCGAATACAATTACTTCGATTGTAGAAGAACAAAGCTCTGGGGGCGCTATGAATATTTGGTTATTGCTCCTTCTAACGCCAATAGTATTTCTACGTCGAGTTAGCTTCAAATAATCAATAATTCACCTTACAAGCCCTAATTTCTATTGGGGCTTTTTTTTAAGTGAGAATATCTATGTCTTTATTTACTCGCCACCACGCCTCCTTACTGCTTCTTTCTCTAACTGGATTACCACAAAGTTTGCAGGCCACTGAACTAAATGTGTTGGTATTTTACCAACCAAGCTATTTCACCGAATTAGGACAAAGCGAAGGGCTTACGCGATTAGAATTACTTTTTAGTGAAGCGAACGACGTCTTCTTAGCACAGGACACCAACATTTCCCTCAACCTGCTGGACTTCACACCTATGACAAGCATAGATGATGCATTGCCATATTATTCCTATGTCGATGAGGGAACCGATGAGACAGTTGGTGGCGCGAATGATTACGCAAGTCTCTATATCTTCAATGATGGGTACGATGAATATGATGTATACACCAAGTGGTCGCCCGATATCGTACTGTACCTAAGAGACTATCGGGATGAAGAAGTGACGGGCACTGCAGCGCAAAATGGTGATTATATGGTTCTGCTGGCGCAAGACAGTGATATTGATAACATGAGTTTCATTCACTATCTTGGACACAACCTTGGCGCGAATCATGAGTATGAGGCCATTGGCGAAACCGATCCTGTTTATGCGCATCCATCCACTTGCTCTAATTACCAAACCATCATGTATTCTTCGTTCACTGAGGAACCGGTTCTACGTTTTTCATCACCTAATCTGATTATCGATGGTGAACAATGTGGAAATGTTGCAAGTGAAAATAACCTTCAAGTTATACAAGACAATGCTGAGATAGCTGAAAGCTGGGGGGGTGAAGTAGAGCCCTGGGGACAAATGAGTTTTGCTGCACAAGATTTTTATGTTGATGAAAATAATGAATCCATCGACATCACTGTCTATCGAGATGGTGATTTGGGTGCACCGGCAACGTTAAAAGTAATTTTAAGTGAAGCAACTGCGACCTATGGAGAAGATTTCGACGATGCATTTATCGATGTAGCGTTTGAAATAGGTGCGGATAATGCGACGTTTACCTTGCCTGTAATTGATGACGCTCTAGAAGAAGCAGAAGAGACTTTAACCATGGCGTTGAGTTACCCCTATATGCTTTCAGAAGGGGAGCTAACGAAAGCCACGCTGCATATTATCAGCGATGAAGTGACAGCGTCATCAGGGGTAGTTGGGTTTAGCGCTTCAGGTTATGCAAATGACGAAGGGGGCACCGCGCAAATCCAACTGATTAGGACCGAAGGAGATGCGGGAACCGCAACAGTGCATTTAAGCTCCAGTGACGATTCAGCCGAGGCAGGTGTTGACTACACAGCCATTGATGAGGACGTGATTTTCGCAGATGGTCAAACTGAAATGAACGTCAGCGTAATGCTATTAGAAGATAGTGAGTATGAAGACACTGAAACCTTTACTCTGACTCTGTCTGGTGAGTATGCCGACAGCGAAAGTAGCACCTCGACCGTTAGCATAATAAATACCACTGAGGCTAATTCAGGTTACTTTTCATTAGAGGTATACCAATCACAAGAAAGTGTCATTTATTCACTATTTCGTAGCGATGCCGATAAGGTCGTGGTTTCAGGCACCTTATCGCTGTACTCAGAAGGTGAAACGGTTATTGAAAACAGCGCAAACTTTTCAGAAGACGAGACAACGTTGTCCGGTGATTTACTGCTATCTGAAAGTCTTCAAGAGGATGGTGGCACAGTACAGGTTGTCTTTAGTATTGAAGGTGAGTCCATTGTGACCGAAACCCTTACCATCATACCCCTTTCAAATTCAGATGATGGTTCTACCGGAGATGACGAAATGGGTAACTTCACTTTAGCGGTTATCCAACAAGAGGGGGTTCTTACATATTCATTAATACGCTCGGACTATGGTGATACTGCAGTAACGGGCAATATAATGTTCTCTTTTTCAGATGAAACCAGCGCTGAAATAGGTGCTAACTTTAGTGAGAGTGAAGATACAGTGACCGGCAGTGTTGCTTTATCGGATAGCCTTTTAAACAACGGGGGGGAAGTCTCAGCCTCGTTTAGTATTGATGGCGTAACATTTACAACCACTTCTCTTTTAATAGAAGCTCTGGACGGTTCTGACGATGATACAGAAACCCCCATAGAGTACGGCGAGTTCGCACTTACCCTTTTCCAATCAGAGAACATTATTGATGTGACCTTAGTACGAACAGGCCATGATGAAGTAGAAGTTACTGGGCAGGTCGTGTTGGAATATGCGGATGAGCAGGTAGACACAACCAGCCTTACTTTTGCGGAAAGTGTTGATCAAGTTTCTGAGACATTAACCCTTTCCGATAGCCTGCAAAGCACTGGGGGCGAAGTGAATGTCACCTTCAGTATCGAAAGTGATGAAATGGTTTCTGAGACACTGGTTGTGAGCGCATGGGGCGAAAGTCAGGACGATAATTCAGAAAACAATAATACAGTTGATGAAGGGAGTGCGGCTGGTGGCGTAACGTTCTGGGGGCTATTGGCCATGCTTTGCTTTGTTGGAGTCCGAAGGGTTAAGCGAATTTAAAGCTTTAAAAAAGCAGCATGTTTATTGTTTAACTGGTTTACTACTTGTAAACCCTATTTGAAGTGTTATAGTTTACCAATAGTAAACGGAGTTTAAATGCACGTAATATCAAAACGGCCATTTGCAGATGCCATTAAGAAGTATCCCAATGATGCCGCAGCAATTGAAGCGACATACAACGTGCTGACCAGAGGTGAGTTTAAGACACCTGAAGCGTTAATGGCGGTGTTTAAAACTCTGGACAATTTTAAGTACAAAGATAAATGGTGGGTAATTGATATTGGCGGTAACAACCTTCGGCTAATGGCCTTCATTGAGTTTAGGCACAACCGAATGTACGTCAAGCATATCGTTACCCATGCTGAATACGATGAACTTTGTAAAAAGTATCGTTGATAGGAGCGAAGCCAAATGTTAGCCGTTGAACAGATCACAGAACTGGTAAGCGAATTGAATGAACGCGTTCCTGTGTTGCGTGAGATTTCAAACCAGCAAGACCATGACCATGCTTTAGCGCTCATGGAAGAATTGATTGAAGATTATGATACCAACCTAGTCGCTATTGAAGCGCTGGGCAATTCTATTGCGCGCTATGAAGCTGATGCGGTGTCTTTCACTGAATTTAATCAACGAACATTGGGGGGCGACCCTGCGGTTGCCACGCTTAAAGTTTTAATGGATCAACACAACCTTAATACAACCGATTTTAAAAATGAAATTGGCGGTAAAAGCATGGTGTCCCAAGTGTTAAATGGTGGTAAGCGCTTAACTCGTGACCACATAGAACGTTTGGCTAAGCGCTTTGGTATAAGCCCTGCGTTATTTTTTGAGTAGGAAGCATTATGGCTATTTTGTGTCTCAATCGTATTAGTATTTTTATCTGGCTGGGTTTGGTCAGACGCAACACCTTACTTGTTACAGGTTAGTGGCTTTTCATTATTAACTGCACTTACCAGAGATTACGAAAAACTATTGAAACCGCTCTTCGATAAAGCGAAATAGGAAACTCGATGCCACCTGAATCTGAGCTACAAATATCTTTAAGAAATGCGAAAGCTGCTAACAATGATCGCAAGATAAAGGCTGAAAGGAAGCGCCTGAATCGTGAAATGGAATTGAAAGAAGAAGCTGTTCAAATTGCCAAATCGAACTCTAAAAAGGTTACAGTGGCACTCGTCATTTCAATTATCAGTTTGCTGATGTCAGCCTTTACATTTATTCATAACCTAGTGTAGGAAATAAGATGAAATTTGGATTTTTCAAAAACGGAAAGTTAGTCGATACCTGTCATGCTGAGGGTAAACGACACGCTAAATCTTCAATTGAGCATGATGAAGTGCATGAAATAATGGACTCTGATTTACTAACTAGTGGGACTTTGGACGGAAATAAAATAACTGCTGATGGCACTAAAGAAATGCCAATTTTTAATGGCCGGCGCTAGTATGTATCTGAATTACTTTCTGTCAGTTGACTAAAAACACCTGAGCTATTATTCATAGTTCAGGTGTTGTTCCGATGATTTGATTATTAGGCGTAAACAGACAGTTTATGGCGAAGTGCTGACTCAAAATCTGGCTCGAAACTTCTTTTTCTCCATGCTAGTTGGTCATTATCAACATAACGTATCTCTACACAACAAGCCTTGTACGCTTCGGGTGTAACAGTCACTGAATAACGCTCATTCAATGCTGCTTCGCTAACAATATCTTCTATTTTTTTTACTGAAAGTTGATTAGCCAAATTGGTTTCCTCTCTTCTTGTCTCACATTGTTTTCATATGCTCAACGTATTGAAGAAGGGAAAGGTGTCAAAAAAAGGCATATTAGGCTTTGCTATCTCATTAATAAGCTCTCTATTATTGCGACAAACAAGGTAAGCCTCTTCCTGCCTGTTCGGGCAAGAATGTGCCCATTGAAAATCGATTCAGGGTATTAAGGTCGATTGCAAATTGAAAGCACCGCCAACGCAAGGTTTGCGCAATACTCTCATATTGATTCACAGCTATATCACTCGCAGCGTATAACCCGATAGGCTTCACCACATTGATCGATTTATATAAATCCAATTGGTATTCAATTTTCACATACAGTGCGGTATCGATGCCTACTGACTCTGGACAGGTGTATTTAAGCAAAGAATAAATGGGCTGAAACTCAGTGATACTGTCTCGTTCCATTTGCTCTAGAAGTTCGTGATGAAAAGGTTGCGCGTAGGGCATGACGTATGGAAAAGGGTTGCCCCCTTTAAGATATGCACTGCTGACATTAAAAAACTTGGCCAGTTTGTCTACATGAGGGCTCAACAATTGAAAAAGCGCGTCTTTAGAATTGATTTTAGTCTCGTTAATCTCGGGAATATTGATGGCCTTCAACAGCGTATTTATAAAAATACTTGGGATGATATGAAATTTGAAAACATCATCAATTTGCCATTTAGCTTGGTGATACGAAAAGAATGGATCTTCATTCATTTGCATACCAAGATTCACTAAATGAGACACGGCATCATTGAACGAGGCCTTCCCACCAAGGCTTTGCTGCAAGGCCTCTAAAAAGTGTGTTTGTTGAGGGGTAAAGCGAACAGTCCTTTTCTGCGGTTCAACCACACTATTACTTTGCGACTGATTGATTGCTTTAAGTGCGAGCGAGATCTTCTGCTGTAGTTGATGTGGAAACATTATAGCCACCATCTAGCGGTAAGAAGCGCTATTCCAATCACGGCACTGAACAAGATTAATTGATATTGTTGAAAACCAAGAACATGCTCCCGATTGTAATAAGCACCTACTGAATAAAATAGCGAAGCGGTACCAAATAAGGTGAATTTGGTGATGTAGTTCGCGTTACCCAAAGACACCAATAAGATGATAGGCAGCATAGCGGCGGCAATAGAAAAACAGGTTATAGCAAAAGCATAGCGTGGCCGTTTCGTTATCTTATATTTTTGATAAACCGTTAATTGAGCCAGTTGAATGGGATCATGCTCCATTATAAATATCCTCTAATGTAGTTAGATAGCGTTCTATTATGCTGATATCGCCAGTGGTGGTTAGGGTGATGTCGTTATCAAGGGTGATTGCGTTACCTACGGCTTCTGCATCCGATAGCCGCATTTCGTAAAGAAATCGACTGGGTTCCTTCATCGTTGGGGAAACTGTAGATACCGGTGATTCATGGCCCGCCTTAAGTGCGGATTGAAAGCCTTTCTTCTCTGTGGTGATAAGGTGTAAATGTTGTGTAGCACGGGTGATACCTACGTACATTAGTCGACGCTCATCTTCTATGTCGGTTGGGCTATCGGGGTGCTGATACGGCAAGATGGTTTCCACGCAAGCTGGAATGATGACGGTGAACCAAGCACATCCTTTAGAACTATTTAGTGTGGTAATCGTTATCGTATCCTCGTCTTCACTCGGGGCGGTCATTATTCGCAGTAGTTCATCACCAGAACGAGTCGAATTCAGCAATAAGAGGGCTGCGATTAGAATACTGTGGTTACGAATGTCATTCCCTTGTTTACGGGTGGCAATTTGTTCAGTGTAAGCAGCGTGTATTTCAGACTCATAATACGTAGAAACTGCCTCACTCCACGGTTGTGATAAGGCCTTATTTAGACTATTGATACGCTTTTTCACGATGGTTTTTACATAAGGTGAAAGCGTGGGCTCTATCCGCTCGATGTCCTCATCGTCAATTGTTCTACTCGCCTCTACCAGGCTGGCAAGTTGGGGGAGTAAGGCTTTTTTTACGGGTAGGACAGGATGATTGAGTAGAAAGATAATAGGCGATACTTGCGGTGGCTCGGATTGGGTTTCGACATGCAGGGCAGCAAACGCCTTTATACCTTGAACAAAGGGAAGTGAAAGAGCGCTACGGCCATCTTCAACTCTATACGCTATGCGTTCGCGTATGAGGGCAAACTCAATCCACGGTGAGATGTGGTAGGTGCGTAGCAGAATACCAATGTCGCTTTTACGACGCCCTGTAGCTAAATGTTTATTAATGGTCTGTAAAAGGGAACGCTGGTGGGGGCACCGATAGCTGAGTTGTTCATCATAATAACCAAGGCTGATGTGAGTATGTGGCGTATTTGCTCCGGATACACAAATCTTATTGTGTCTAACTTTGTTATGTTGAATAAGTTGATTAGCGGCTATGGCCGTAACATGGCCAAATCGATATGTTTCAGCTAATTGAAGAAGCGCCACGTTTTGTAACCCTTCGGAAAACCCAGAAACAATAAAGTGAGGATCACTACCTCGATAGACGTTAATAGTTTGGTCGTCATCACCAATGCCGGTGATGTAAGCACGACTCCCAGCTATGAAGCTAAATAACGCAAACGTGATGGGGTTCATATCTTGAAATTCATCAATTAAAATATGGTCTAAATGATTTTCAACGAAAGATACCGCGCTAGGTGTCGTCAATAAGACTCTGACTGGATCATATAGAAGGTCATCAAAAGTTTGAAAGCCTTGCTGCTCACGGAGCTTTTCATACTCTTCAAAGCCATTAATAAAACACCTGTACCGTGCATTAATTTGTTTTTCAGTGAAGGTATCTTCAGCACTTAAAAGCTGGCTTTTTACCACGCTAATGAAACTGACAAAGTCTTCCAAGGTTCCTGAGTCATGCGGATTGATGTCAGTGCTGGCCGTTTGCAACAATACCTGCTTAGCTTTTTCTCTAATTTGCCATTCATGTTGGATAAACTGATGGTGCTTGATAAAGCCTTTTTTCTTGAAGGCCCGATTCATTCTTGAGCCTACTTTGTGGTAATTACGAATGGGGGGCAGAGCAGGCAACCGGTAGTCGTTGAGGCGTTCGGTTAACTCATCCGCCGCTTTAACATTAAAAGTTGATGCTAAAATCTTTTGGGGGGCAACACCTTGCTTAATCAGATAGGCAATTCTCGCACTGGTCACTTGGGTTTTGCCGGAGCCTGGAGGCGCGATTAAACATATATGAGTATCTAGGGGGTATTGAATAAAATCTAATTGGTGTCGATTAAATTGCATATTTATCTGACATGAAACGTTTTGGGTATGAAACATCAATCATGGGATTACCGCATTAGATTTCTGGATATCGTGGTATTTAGTTGTCGGTGAATTTTGCCCCCCAACTTTATCCTTTAGTTATGAAACTAACTTAAGGAATTCTATTGGTTACGGTGAATGTTTATCACTTACGATATGATGAGCTCTATCGCTTGCATCTGTTGGTGTCGACGCCCGCTGAAAGAATAGGGTGTGAGAAAGAAAGTACGCTAATCGATGCGATTCAAAACGATACTAAATTGCATCAACACGCAAATCGTATACACGAGTATTTCCATTTGCTTATGGACGCGTCCTTATTACAGCAACCCCAGACATACAAAGAAGGCTGGCAGAACATTACCTCAGCGAGCCGACATCTGTTCGAGTCGGGCTGGTATGAAAAAGTAGCGACAAAACATAAAGCGACGCTGATTGATGCTTGGCATTCGACTATGAATATCAATGGTCACTGGTTTCTGAAAAACGATGTAACAGTCACTGGAAGTTGGCCTTTTAGACAAACCATGAATGGAGATGTCTTTGAAGTGAATAAACGCCAATGGATGCTGACCGCTAATGGCTTTATCGATATAAACTCAGCCGTGTTTTTAGGTGATGCGTGAACATAGAAACAGTAAAATCTTTCCAACAAAAAGGTGCAGTATCTCAAGTGACCGGCATTGGACTGCCTAACGGTGACTTGGTGTTAGTGATGATGGTAAATGGAATGGAAGTGACGCTGACTCATATGAATGAATTCGAAAAAGTCTTTCGTTCACCTAAGTATATTTTGTCGTACCTCAAGGAACACGGATTTAAGGAATGCGAGTTTAACTTAACGAACTGGGGCATAGATAAAATTTTCGATCCCCATAAGCAAGCGGTACTGTTAAAGAAAAAGGCGCTTAACCGCAAGGACAATCATGTTTAGGAAAATAGGAGCAATCCTAACCAAAAATCAATTTTATGAAGTGGTCAACGATGATGATAATTCAGGCCTGAAAGATGATGAAGTGATGGGGGAGATGTCCTTTTTTACTTTAATAAGTATCGTAGTGGCCTCTGTATTTGTGCTGGTGGTATTGGGTAAGCTGCTATTTGTAGATAGTTAGCGATGTAGAAGTGGGATACTGAGTAATAAACAAATTAGTGTAAGCCTAAATTTAAACTGTTGAACTACCGCAAAGTACGTATTGCGGTCGCTGAGTTATTGCAATCTAACAGCGACATGCAGACGATTCCTCTTCCTAAAGTGCTGACAAAAAACACGTTATCATTAGGTGAGAAATAACTATTGACAAAAAAATTTAAATCATTAGTGCGCTATTTTCATGGCAAAAAAATTAATTAAAAGCTTGATTAACACCGCTTTATCATTAATGTACTGTAAACGCATGTCTTAAGCGTAAAATCTATAACCTATTGAAATGATTGAAATAAGTGATTGCTTTTATTTTTTTTCTCATTAACTTTTAAAAGGGTCAGGCGACTGACGGAATTTTTTAAATTAAAGAGAAAAGGAAAATCTTATGATCAACACTCACGCTATTTTCACAAACAACCACGTTTTTGAGGCAATGTCTGATGACGTGGTGCATGCCCTCACTAACAGTAGCAGTTTTGCCGATAATTATGGTCGAGTAATTTTGGCAATTCAGTCATTAATAAACAAAACTGAATTTAAAGGTGTCACCTTCGGTGAATGGAGTATGAAAGCCTTATTCTTTATGGCTGACTCTGGGTTACGTCATGATAATTTTCGAAACAAGCTGGCAATTGAAGAGGCTATTGAGTTGGCAACCTGCGTCTATGACTGTACGATTGCTGCGCCAAAACCTTGGACACCTCTATCATCAACACAGGCCCACACTTAATGGGTCTTCACTGACTAGCCGTTTGGTGCGTTCAATAAACCAATTAGAATGAGATGTATTAGTCGCCACTTAACCTGACACTTTCAGAGGTAGAGCTAAATCAAATCTGAAAGTCTCATGCGTACGTAAAGCGGTCATTTCATACTTTTTCCCATAAGAATACTGGATGTGGTTTTTCATTGGGAACAAGTGTTACCATGAAACCTCAGTAATAAGCTGTTATGCAGAAAGGGATATCAAGTGATGGCATCAAATATCATTGTAAAAAGTTGCAGTTTTATTAGTGATGTATCCTGTTACGAAGTAGCCAAAGACTTTGCTGGACCTTCATTGGCATCTTTGTCAGTAATTGTTTCAATCATAATTGCCTTTAAACAATTATCAAAACAACATAGCAATACTATTAAAGCCCAAAGAGAAGAAACAAAAAGAAATACAAGAATTGAATTATTCAAGGAAGTTAGCCTTCTAATAGAACAGAGTTCGGCAGTCGTCAGAGAAGTTAATTCATACTGTAATATTAAAAAATTCAATCCTAATGATGTTGCTTTTTTGGACCTAGAGGAATACTTAGAATTATCCCAACAGGTCAATCAAGCATTGCTTCTGCTTGTAAGTAAAATAGAATCAAACGAAATTGTTCATTCCAAACTATTTAGAACATTTAGGTATTCTCTTCAATCTATCGTGCATGACGTAATGAAGCTACGAGATGATACAACCAGCACTACTTGCCTCGATAAAATGATGGACTACACATATGATGCATCGTGCTATTTAGGGGACTTTCAAGTATGCCTACAAAATTTAGCATACGGTGACATATTCAAAAGTAAAGTCGAAGCGAGAGAACCTATCGATAAAAGCTTAAAGGTTATTGAAGATGATCCGTTAAAATTAGATGCTTTGCTTAATTACTTCAAAAACGAAAGTAATTGGGGTGTAAGTAATGCAAAATACGAAAAAGAGGCATTGGAGCGTTTTTCTTCCTAAGCGCTCGAGTCGTTCCCCTCGGCCACTGGGCCGTTAAAACATGGGCAGCTCCTTACGTATTGCAGCCGTTGGCTTATTGCAATTGAAATGGCGGCTATAGCGAGTATCAGACATACTGGAAAATGTCTGATAGGCTGGATTGAGGTCGCTCCGCGAGCCAAGCG
The DNA here is from genome assembly GCF_001562115.1 of Alteromonas stellipolaris. Classification (NCBI taxonomy): domain Bacteria; kingdom Pseudomonadati; phylum Pseudomonadota; class Gammaproteobacteria; order Alteromonadales; family Alteromonadaceae; genus Alteromonas; species Alteromonas stellipolaris. The sequence continues at coordinate 169,584 of NZ_CP013927.1, read as the reverse complement.
GATGTTTCATCAGCTCTGACGCCAGAAGGCGTTAATAAGGTTTTGTGATAAATGTTAGTTAGGAAGTTAATTAGTGAGAGATTTAGGTGACTTAGGTGAATTACATTTCAATGCTTGGTGTTCTGAAGTTGGTTTAATTGCTAACAAATCAACAAAGGATAAAATGGGCTGGGACTTTATAGTCGAATTCCCTTTTAGCAATGAAATAACTGGTCTTCAAGTTCACCAATCTGCCCCTAAGTGTAAAGTGCAAGTTAAGGCGACTGATGGGCAGGAGCGTAAGCTGTCTATTAGCCTATCAAATTTGCGTAAACTAGCCGTAGATCCACTTCCATGCTTTTATATATTCATTGAATATGACGATGCTAATTTGCCAGTTAGAGCTTTTCTTCGGCATGTGGACCCTGAGCTTATTGAAAAAGTACTTGAGTTAGTCACTACAACAGATCAAAAGAGCTATACAGTTCATTACGATGAAAGTCTTCTATTGGCCGAGTTGACGGGCGAATCACTTTCTAAAAAATTGAAATCATACATCGGAAACCTTAGCGACTACTTAAATTGCAAGAGGAACTGTCTAGAAAGCGCAGGTTATGATGAAGAACACCTGAAAATTAAGTTCGACCTTATTGGCAAAGAAAATTTGGAAGAGCTTATTGATGTACACCTTGGTCTCAGAGAAAAGGCTCGTATTTCAAATTTATCCGCTGTCGAAAAACGATTTGGAAAATTAAGTGAAAGGTCTGACTTGAGTTCAGATTCAGCTGTACTGTCATTGACTCGACTTGAGCCTACAGCTAAAGCGAGAATGATCTTTCGTAAAGGCAGTATTAGTAATGACTACAGGTTTGATGTTGAAGTCTACTTCCCTCAATTTCTGGAGGACTTTAATCACCCTCTGTTCAAATCAAGATACAAAGCTAGCTTTTTCAACATAACACTTAAACATGATAGTAAAAATATAAGCTTTAAGTTTGACTTCGGTTTAAAGCCATTCAAATTGCGTGATTTGAGGGAGAACCTAAAGTTTATCAGTGATGTCTCAAGTGGTGATACTTACAAAATATTACTCAAAGGTGACGGTGGACAAGAAGTACTTGGAAGCATCAATTTCGATGGTAAAAGTGTTGATTATTCCAGTGAGGTTGAAACATTAAATACATTGATGAGAATAACTCAGTTATTTGATGTTGGCGAAGAAGTATTCGTTAGCTACAAAGAAATGGAATACTTGAAATCATCAGCTTCAGATATGCTAGATTTTTATCAGGGGAATGCAGTACGTTTCCGCATAACATTTAATATTGTAGATGGTAAGATTGATTCTAATGACGAAATCGTACTTCTAGGAGCAATTGCCTATCGTATCGGTGATATCGTTCTTTATGTCTTATATTCTGCCGAGGGTACTATAGTTACTAGTAAGGACAGTGCTCGTGACTATGTAGTATGCGAACCAAATATAACTATTTTGGATAAGATAGTGTCTAACATGTCTTCGCCAATACTCGTTGAGGAATTATATGAAGAACTCTCTACTCTTGAAAAGAACTATGGCGACAGATCTGTCATAATTTTGCGTGATTAATCGAACTTTACAAAATATATATGGACGCTCCAGGTATGTATTCGCATTACCTATCTCTTCGTGGTGAATTTTCAACACAAATATCATTTTAAATTTTTTCTCTTACCGTTAGTCTCTTATGGTGAAAGCAATCTTAAAAATCGCTCATTTCTGACATATATTCATGCTCTTTATTAGCGTAGGTTTAGTCAAAGCTGACCTCTGCTGAACTCCGAATCTTATCACCTTTAAAACAACTACTCGGATTATTATCCGTGCCCCTGTCCAGCGCGGATTTGAGCAAAAACGGGTTAACATAAACTGTTCATATTAAACACTGAACCTGTTGGGTCGGAGCCATAGATTTCATTTTTTTAATTGATTTACAAAGATTCGAAGGACCGCTTTCTCAGTACCGCATCAAACATATAGTTTATCGCCAAAAATTCGCCCTTTTCATTTTTTTTATGCAATAATTCACCAATAAGAGGTTTTAGTCTTAAAAAATTCGCCATTGTGGGGGTGATATGGGCCAACTATATTTTATTTCTAGTGACGCTGAATCGAAAGCTTATTCAAAGAAGGTGGGAACGGGCAAATTAAAGCGTATAAGAGCTGGGATTTATACGGATGCGGCATATGCTGAGATAGACCAGTTGGTGTTATCCAATTGGGCAAAGGTCGTCCATTTTTTATATCCAGAAGCCGTAGCAACGCATATCACAGCAGAGAAGTTAATGCCGGTGAATGGGGTAGTGTATGTGACCGTAAGTTTAAAGGTACGTAAGACAATAAAAGTAGCTGACAGCTTAGTTATCCATCTCTTACCAGGTGATGTTGATGTCTTAACAGAACAGTTCCTACCTGAGTTATCACGCAGTGAAATGACGCGTTTATTGTTAGAAAATCTTCAAATCGCGCACAAGGACAAAGAGTTGGTGAAATCGCTCGGCAAAGTCTGGGTAGAAGAAAAGCTCTGCAGTATTTTAGACAGGCATGGCGAGGCTGAACTCAATTCAATTCGAGATAAGGCATCTGCACACGCAGAGGTCTTGGGTATGGAGCGGGAAGCTAAAATCCTAGATGGCTTGGTGGGCAGTATTTTAGCCACGAGGCCTGTTAGAAATCTCGAAAGTGTCCGTGCAATTGCACAAGTAAATAAAACACCATTTGATCCCCACCGCATTACCCTATTAGAGGGGTTAGCCGCATATTTAAAACAGTGTAACTTTGATAACCGCCCTTATGCGTATAACGCAGCTGGGTGGCGCAACTTGTCATTTTATGAAAGTTACTTTTCAAACTACATCGAAGGCACTGAGTTTGAAATAGATGAGGCGGAACGGATTGTATTTGAGAAGGCGCCAATTGATAACCGGCATCAAGATAGTCACGATGTATTGTCAGTGTTTAATGTTGTGAGCGACTACACTGACATGTCGACCGTGCCGGAAAATCCTGATGAGTTATTCAATCTACTCATCAACCGTCACGCCATTATCATGCATGAGAGGCCAGAAAAGGGCCCTGGTGTGATAAAGAAAGTGGCTAACAAAGCGGGAGATAGTGTATTTGTCCAACCCGAGCATGTTGAAGGTACCTTATCGCAAGCATTTCCTTTATATCAATCATTACCTCAAGGCCTTGCTAGAGCAATCTTTATTCAATTTTTGGTGGCTGAAGTACATCCTTTTGATGATGGCAATGGGCGCCTATCCCGTATCATGATGAATGCGGAGCTGGTGGTATGTGAATCACACAAATTGATTGTTCCAACCGTACATAGAGAAAGCTACCTAAATGGTTTAAGGCAAGCCACGAGAATGGGTAAATTTAGAACCTTGACAAAAGTTTTCGCAGATTTACACGCGTACACTGCCAGCATTGAGTGGAATGATTACGGGGAAGCTAAAGCAACCTTAAAAGCCCATATGGCCGATCAGTTACCGGACCAAGGTGTCGCAAGGTTCAATCGTGAGATTGTAAAACACAAAAATATATTGCCTGCCGGTTGATACGGTTTAGCGCTATCCACCCTCTGGTAGAGATGAAGTGCTTGATTTTTGTGCAGTTGAATATTATAAAAATAGCAGAACAATAACCTAGTTAACCTAACAGCGCTTTTGGGTATGTCAAAGAATCCAGTAAGGCGCATTTAAGTAACGCAGTGTGTGCACTGACGGTTGATGTAATCGGCTTAGGCCAATAGTAGCTAATTTTAAGCTTCCCTATGGATGTCATTTAGTTTTGATTTATGTAACTTCAGGTTGAATCAGCTTCTTCCTTTTGAACATGCAAACTAGTGCAGGGCGAAATTAATAAAGGAATATTTATGCGAGCTAGCTTGCTACTTTTTTCATGTATATGCCTATTGATTCAAGGCTGTGGCTCTACTCAACCAACTATCGCTGAAGTAGTCAGAAATTCCCCTCTATTAAATACGCATGAGCCCTCTGATTTTCTCAAACATTTTTCAGAACAACTTTCAGTCGAAGTCAAGGAGACCGAAAGCTTTTCATATATTCAGAGGAGGAGGATGAACCCTTATGGAGTTTATCGTAACGCCGCTGAGTATTGTAAAACGGTTTATGGTGGGGAATTTGTTCGCAATGGTGCTCTGCGAATTATGCCTCCAGAAGCCAAACCTCTTGAGTTGGTGGCGCTTACCACAAAGTACGGCATCACTGATTTTGAAACTTACGAGCTCTTCAGATTGGGGGCGGCATCTAAATCTAATTCTAGAAACCTATTGCCTCACGGTCGCGTTTTTTATGAAGAATTGTCCGAGGTTATAGGCTATCCATATGACAAGAGCGCACATGCAGGTGTTGTGACTGGTCGGGCACATGTAAGACCTTATTATTGGCGAGAGCACTGGGAACACGGAAGTCCTAGTGGTTCTTTTAATCATTCCTGCATGGTTATGAAGGAGCAAAAGTTTGTAATTACTGTGGCGGAAGAGATTTCGGAAAGGGGGAGGCATGAACAGTATTATTTGGCTGTTTCGAAACCGCAATTGATAGAGGATTTTTATTCAAGAGAAATAAAATACGCTGTCAGTTTAGGTAAGGTAAGGATGGAGGAAAGAATGAATGTCAAAATGAATGAATTTGAATACTTCGAGTATGAAGCTGATCTTAGTACAGCAGTGATTGGCAGGATCAAGTTTTGGGGGTATGAAAAGGATGAAAACCCAAATTATTTAGCCTACGAATTGAAAAATAACAGCTCTACGCCAACTCACCTTAATCCACTGGATTTAGCTGGTGGTCTGATGAAGGTAGACGGTAATCTTTATACTGGAGTCCTCAAAAAGGTCGATGGGCAACTACCATTCCGTACCACTGAGCCTTGCCTTTTATTAGATGGTCAGAAGACAATCTTACTTAATCCAGGTGCTGAGTGTAAATTTTTTGTCTCGAATATAGAGGTTCCAAGTGTGGATTTCCTTTCTGCATCATCTATCGCAATAGTGATATCAGACGAAACGTATCCCCTTAAAAAAATACTCTATAAAGATACCCTAAATATGGAATTAAGAGAGCGAAACCTTATCAGGGCGAAGGAATCGTATGAAAGAAATAAAGCGATAGTCACTTCTCCATCGTGGAAATCGTGAAAGGAAATCAAGCAAGGTGCCACCGATAGCAAGATAGCCTTATAGCTTCACTAACCTTACATAGACTGTCGAATGGTTAGGCGCGGCTTCATCTTCCTTTTCAATTTCCATATGCTCAATAAACCACCCTTGCTCTATCCAATTCACAAATTGTTCATCCAGCTTATTGGATTGGCTTTCTTGCGTGAAGTCCATATCAATCTTGTAATCTTGGTGGGTACTATACATGCGGTCTAACTCTCTAGCCAACGCTGTACGTTGTATAGAAAAATAGACAGAAGGGTAGTTGTTGTTTTCTTGAGATTGGCCCAATTCTAGTCGTTCTTCACTGTCAGCTTTTAGCTGAGATAATTTCTTGGTTTCTTGCTCAATGGAGGCTAACCGAGAAGCAATTATCTTGTTCACCGTATTTATCTTTTGCTCAAGAGTTTGAGCATAGATTACATTGGTTGTGCTGAGAATTATAGAAATAGAAACGCAGAGTTTTTTAAGCATAATAGTGCCCCAATCACATCAATGTGAGCATTCTACTGTAGCCTGTAACTGATTTGGCGGACAGAATGTGTCGATATCCGGAAACTAAGTGAAAAAGAAGTTCATGTTTCGCACAATACTTTTAATGAAGTTAAACGTGAGAAATATGATGAAGAAATTACTTATAACACTTGCTGTAGTATCAACCTTAAGCGCCTGCGCTACACAAAACCCAAATACAGTGATGATTGATGGCAAAGAGTTTCAAAAAGATCCAAATGGGGTCATTCACCTGTCCAAAAGCGAACTTAATGCTATTACCTCAGAAGGTGGAAGCACGTTTGTAGAAGGCGATGTACCTGATATTAAGTTAACCCAAACAGAATACGAGTTGGTTAAAACCAATCAAGATGCATTCTTCTCTTTAGTAGGGCAAGCCAACCCTGATGAGTCGGTGTCTATGTTAGTGAAACCTGGCTCTTTGAAAGCAAATTTAGAACGTTTGGTATCGGAAAACAATTGGAATGCTTTGTATTATGAAGGGCCAGATTTGTTCATCAGTACTCCGAGCATTTTAGAAGCCGGAAATGTACCTATGGCCACCATGTCGCTTATCGAAACGGATATTGCATATCCGTGCATTGATGAAGATGAGAAAGTTATTACTGTTATCAAAGCTGAATAAGGCCTAGCTACTGTAGAAGGACATTAGAATGCGAGTTATCAAACACCATACGATCGACCAGTCTCCAACCGAAGTGAGAACGTTATCTGAGGGGGAATCTCGCACTCTATTTGAAAAATCTAAATCACAACAAGAGTTATTGGCTTCATTGTACGGTCTGTGGATTGAATGTGACTGTCGCAGCCCCGTGACGATTAAGCGTTTGCAAGCCAGTGGTCATTATTACATTGCAAGGGTCGCTGGCCGCACAGAACATCATAATCACTGCCGTTTTTATTCTCTGCTAAATGATAAACCCGACAATGGCGAGCTAAGGGTAAAAGGAAGTTTGAATTCCTTTTCCTTTAGTATGCAGGTTCCCACACCTACCGACAAAGATGTAACCCAGTCATTGGAAAGGTCAAACAAAGTAGCGCGCTCAGATAAGTTGTACTGCCTAGTGGCCAGTTTAATTGAGTCGGCTCATGTCAATCAGATATCTCTTGCAAAGGCACCTAGCTATAAACGTGAAGTAATCCAAATCAGTGATGCGGCGAAGCTTTATACACTTGGTAATAGAGTACTTAAAGAATATTTGTTTTTTGGTTTTGGTAAATACAAGCAAGCGGTCGAGACATTAAAAAGTCGCGCCGATTCTTGGATAGGTAAACACAAAGCACAAGCGATTATTCTTGGCCATATTGATGGTGTATCACGAGAAAACGATAGATGGGTTTTACATGTTAAAGAAGGATGGGACAAAAAGTTAGGAAAAAAAACTATGCTCACCCGTCTTAACGGGATGTTTTCGCTGACCAAAGGGCCACTATTGTGCGCAGCCGTTATCACTGAACTAGGAAAAGATAAAGAAACGGGCAAACCATTTTATGGAATAACACGTTGTTTCATCTCTCCGGTAGTATCTCAAAATGGCTTCATGCTGGTGGATAGTGACCTAGAACGTGTGGCGGCTAAAGTCGCCATAGGGTGCATTCTGAAAAAGCAAAACAGCGAGACAACACTCATTAAGCCACTGACACCGAATTTTATCGAAGGTGTAGCGGTATTGCCCGACTTCCTAGTAAAGAATAATGGGGCAACTAATGTGATTGAAGTGATGGGTAAATGGGATGATGAGCTTTACCAAGAACGTAAAGCCAGAACGGTACCGCTCATGGAAAGTTTATATGGAAAAGTACAAACAGTTGGTAAATCTACGAGCAAAAATAAAGATGCGTTTTACAAAGAATGCCTGCAATTATTTAACCATTTCATTGAGTAAAATATGGGTTTTAATCTGAAGAACAAGGCGTTGCCATGGGTTATGGTAGCGGCCGGAATCATAGGCGTGAGCTATGGGGTATCTCAATTCAGTATCTATGCTGAGAAGTATACGGCAGATCAAATAACCGGTGCGTTTGATGCGCTTACCGCCAAATACAGTTTCTTAGATAATCACTTTGGCAACGTTCCGCATTTCTATAAAGCGTTAAACCAAGCGTTGATAAAAGAAAACTACTCGGTATTAGAGTTACTAGTATTAGATGAAAAAGTGGTTGTAGATGACTCTGTAGCTGACTACGCGGGGTTATCTTATCCACCTTTACCTTCTTATATACATGAGCATCACGCGCAGTATGGGGCGCACGTCGCTATCACAGTGGGTGGGTATCCGGTAGTCGCATATGCACAGAACGATGACGGGTATATGGTCATGACACTTGCCCAAGTCAGTAAGAATACGGTTGAAGCCTTAGAGCAAATCATCGATGGTATGACACTGCTCGATAATGAGGACAACAAAGGCCGCTTACACTACCGCCTTACCGCCGTTGGATTCGAAGTTTCACTTCTGTCAGATACTCCGCACCCGTTATAGCGTGTGTCATTGTAAGCGAAATTTCACCTGCAGCGCTTCGTTGGTTTAAGAAGCGCTTAGTTTCTCTTTCACTTCCCTCTTCACAGTAAATCTTGCCATATCCGGAAATCATTGGTTATCCGTTTATTGATTAGCTACTTTCTGGCTATCTCCAAGACGTATGAGTATCAGAGTATGAATAAAAAAGGGTTGTCTATCTTTCTAGGCACTACGTTGCTAGTAGGTGGTGTAGCGGGCTTTGTTTATCAAAATGAGGTAAGTGATTTCTTTGATTTGTTGTATACACCGAACGATCCCGCTGCTGTAGCCAATGACTTTTGGAAAGTCGCACTTTCTGAGAATAAGGCAAGAGCGAAGGGGTATGTATCAAACCCACAAGAGTACGAAGACTTTGTCGAAGGGTACAGTAAGTATGACAGGGCCAGTATTGAGCGTGTTGATGAACAGGCACAAACGTACTACGTCAAAACCCAGTTAAAAGTATATCGAGACGAAGTGTATTCGATCCCCCTGTTTACCGTGGTGACATCTATCAATGGGAAATACAAAGTAGACGTTGAGGCCACCAAGTTAAGTGTGGCTGACGCTGCTTTTGATAATGTTATTTCGTATTACGAAAATGCGATATCGGGGGGCGAAAAAGTCTTACATTTCACTCGTGATGATCAAGTTAACCCGCAATTTATAGCAGTTGCTAAGCAGCAACTTCGCCATTCCCTATGTAACTTAGCGGTCAATTCAACAGAGTTATTGTCAGGAACTAAAGACGCATTGTTTACCGAGTGTGAACCTAGTGCAGATACAAAATAATTGAATCCCGCCGCCGAGCTGATACAAAAAAGAGAAGGTATGCTTGTAACCATTAAAAATTTTTATGACACCTGTGAATGCACATCATTTAAAATGCTTAAGTCGACATTGGAAGAGAAATACTGTGGAAAGTCGATTTCTCTTCATTTTCGAGCGCCGTCCGGCTTACGAGCCGTGGAGTTTATTGACGTATTAGATGATGGGAACGTTATCGACTCCCACACTGGCCTCCCTATTGATCTGGCAACTCTGCCATCCACCCATATCCAAAACAAATTATGATAAACGGTATCGTTAACATACAATTTCATTTAGCAGGTTTGGTAATAGAGGCCTTAAGAAGGTATGAGCGCCATGCTCCGAACGAAGTCATGGCATGTATCAGAAGAGTTCGCGTTGTTTGATAAAGCTGAAAGTCTTATTTGCAGCTATATTCCATATTTCTCGCTCCTTTCTGAAAATCCCACTCAGCAATTACCGAGTCATGGAAATTAGCGCGGTCCACACTAGGTAATAAGTGAATATCAGCTTTATCTTCTAATGTGGCTAAGGTTTCTACCGTTGATAGGACATAGCCTTTAGCTTCAGCCCACTTTGCCCCGTGTTTTTGGTTATTATTAGGCAACACAAATACGATACTGGAAAAGGTACCGTCAGTATTTTCACGCATGACCACTTTATAATAATCGCTTGGCACAGAAACATTGGTTTTACCGTTATTACTGACCATTTTTGTGGTTTCTTCATCTATATCTCGTATGCCATCGTCGTCGGCATCAAATATTGCACCTGAGATAATGTAGATACTTTGATAAGTGTATGCCCATTGACGTATTAGCCCTTCCAATGAAAGCCAAACCCCGCGATTGAGGGCACAATGCTGTGGAGACATGTTAGAAAGCACGTAACTGTTAATTTGCTCTAAGAACTCATCTTTTAATGACGCGTCTGGGGTAAGGTGGCCTTGGTCATAGATGGGTTCTTTATAATCAGATAAGCGGGTGGCGTTCTTTTCGATGCGAGGATCTGACCGAAAACAATTCACCCTGTCTTTTCCTGAAGCGCCAGCTCGGTCGGTGGCGGTAAGATGGTAGGCTGACCATAGCGAGGTACGCAAATCATGATCATACATCATCACATAGCCACCATTAACGAGTAATTCTTCGGTTGGTGAAGGGACGAGTGAAGAAGGCACACCGAATGGCAAGTGTTCATTGATAATTTGCTCACGCAACGCTGTATCGCTTTCTATGGCCAATAAATATTGATTACCTTCAAGCTTTTCGGTTTTTGTGCAATTACGAGAGCCCGCGAATGACGCAGAGGAAAATAATACAAGAGTGAGTGCTAGCCCAACGGCCAAAGGTTTTGAAGTCATCATACTGCCTTATAATGGTAGACTTGGTTTCGAATTTGAGGTGTGTATAGCGTCTGTTACATTAATTCCTTTAACGATAATTGCAAAAATAGGCCGCACGTTATTTGACGCTGAAAAAGCGTAATTTGTAGGGTATTGCCATGCTCGCAAGCTACGAAATTCTTCTCAGAGTAAGGATGCCTAATTCAGGTTACCAGTATGCAAACACAACTGACCGTCGAGATGAAGTAACGTAACCCCCTTAGCAGATACTAAGCTTTAATGGTTAAGTTTAACCTCGGTACCACTAACTCATTCAGCTTAGCTTTGCTTACTGCCGGTTTACGGGTGTAGTTACCTAGCAATGTCACTTTAGGCAAAAGAGAAGTTCCACAAAGTAAGAAAGGAAGGCCGGCACTGTCGGTTTGCATCTTGTCATCCATGCGTCGCCACGTACATTCAGGTCTTAACTTTATCGGGCGTCGACTCACCAGTTTTTCCGCCGAACAGCGCTGAACATCATTCACTTCTTTATCGATTAAAGCATTCCATGTGTGCTTGTCGGTGAATGCCGGTACAGTATGGCGAGCTGCATTGATATCATTTAACCAGTCTTGCTTACTTTGTGTTTTTGTCCGTGAGCGGCGCGACCAGTTAAAGTAAAAAGCCTTATAGTCACCCTCAAAGAGATATACCTTTCGATAAGCCATCGACGTGATAAAGCCCACATTATCGTTACGGTGTAATTCCCTAAACTTCTCTTCTTCATCCCCAATCTTTTGAACTTCCGCTTTAAACGCTGCCTTTGCATGATTGAGCGCTTCGACTTTGGGTAATACCGTATCGAGGGAGCAGTGAAGGGGAATGAGTCCAGGGTACTTCTGAACAAAACGTCGACTGATATTGTTGTCCAATACATACATGTCTTCAATAGCTTGGAGCGCATAATTAACCGCATCTCGGCCATACAAGGGGGTGACTAAGATTTCATCGTAGTCTTCTTGAATGAGTGCTTCTTCCTGTTTTTTATCGATGCGAGGCAACACGAACATGATGGATTGGTCAATGATGGCATGTTCACGAATTACAGCCTGTAGCGGGGCAATGGCCTTTTTGATTTCTTCCAAATAATAGCGGTGCAATTTCATCGATAAAGCTCGACTGTATAAAAGTACAGTTATTATACAATAAGGTGGGCACAGCTACAAAAAAAATGATGGTCATAAATTCGCCTAATGTAATGATTATTAAAGGATTCGTAAATGCTGCACTGGTCGGATGGCTGTTCTTTATACTCTTGAAAAAAGAACGTTAGCTTCTTAATAAAAACAAGCTGAGCCATTAAACAGGTTCATTGCAAATTTTGGGTTTCGTAGGGGGTAAGTGATGGAACCAACACATTGTGGGGAAATGCTTCGAGAGATGCGGCTTGCATACGGGTTATCTCAAGAGGAAATGTCAAACTATATCGGGGTATCGATTGAAACTTATGGGAGAATTGAGCGGGGTAAATCCACGTTGACCATTGAAAAGTTTCAGCGCTATTCAGCTGTTTTTCGTCGCGAATTGCTTAAGCAAGGACTCATCCTGGAAGAAAAATTCACTATTGAAGACATTGTTGGCGCCATGACTTCCATGATCACCAAAATCTTTCAAAAAGCCAGTTAATCTATGGTGTGGTTGAGAGATACGTTTCTTTTTTCTTTTCTATTTACCTTCTATTACCTCGTCTCACTGTCGGCTAATGGTCCGTTCCCGACGGATGTGGCCACGTTATCGTCATTAATCAACGCCGCTACGTATGTGTTCGCAGGTGTGGCTTGCAAAGGCAGAGCGAACCGATATTTCATCATCAGTATTGGGTTCATCTCTATTCTTGTACATGGCAGCGCATTCTTACTGGACATGGTATTACCTGAATCGGGTTATATCAGGGTTACAGTAAATGTTTGGATGGGTTATGCCTTATATAAGCTCTTCAGCTATCGACATCTTTGCGCCATGAAGGTAAATGCGATATTTGGTACCACGTTGCCAGTGCGAGAAACGAACATGACACTCATGTACCACTATTACCTGAAATTGTGGGCTATTATAAAATTATTAATCGGCCTTTGTATCATTATCCCTTTCGCATTAAATGGCGTGCCTATTAATGAGATGTTTTCCCCCTATATTCAATCAGGGGAGTATATTGATTACGGGCGAGTTGCGGATAACATTGCATTAGTCACAGATGGTTTATTAATGGTTGGGCTTATCGTTCACACGTTAATTGACCGGTATGCACCCGATGTAGTGGGATTGGGGCCTACGCAGAAAAGTTACCCGCCGATGAAATAGCAGAAATTCTTTCACTGCTTTATTCTTTCTTACTGGGTGTGCGTTGCGCACCCTTTTTATATCCGCCTTTCTAGCATTAAATTCTAAGCATGACAGGGCGAATAACACCACCGATACTGCGTATCTCTTTTTTCACCGCAGGCTGCGTAGTCTGTTTAGGCTGGGAATGGGATGCAAACGGTACTACTAACGTGGTTACAGTGATTGAGATTAATAAGACAGTACTTTTACGCTTCATATTTCGGGTACCAATATGTGTCAAAATTTTATATGAGCAACTCATATGCCAGAAGAATTTATTGACGCTAAACTTACTATTGCACAAAAACCACACAAAACCTAATAGATATTTAGCGCTAAACCCACCTATATTACGGCACCATCCCCCTAGTCTTTCCTGCCAAACCTTTCCGAAGCTCCGCTTCGGGCGCGCGCGGCCACCCAAGAAGATTGTGGCGAGTTGAGTGGGGTGGACTTCTCAGGCGCATAGCGTAGTGTTTCACGGACATTTATACTTTGCTTTAGGTCAATAAAAGGCGATGTTTAGAAAGGTGGGTTTTGTTCGGATGGTAGAGAGGGGAGTCACTGAGCTTTCCTCCTGTCCGTAGTTGGATACACCCATGCCTTGTTGGGTTTTAGATTAAGGGTATGGTGCCGTAAAATAATACCCCTTATCCCTTTTAATTTCTTTATATCCGGAAAGTCATTGCTCGGGGTGTCAGATTTTCTTAAGTTTGTTTCCCTCGCGCGCCCGCGAGGGATTATTGGGAGGGTAAGGTTAGCCGGCGTTCTTTATTTGACGCCTACCACCACTTAGTTACGTTTAGTGGGGTCAAAAGTAAACTTGTTATGGTTAAAGCGATGCGACAACACACTAAAATTCAGCTTATCTGTCATCTTTTCCAGCCTTTGGTAGCCCAACTGATGCGGATTTTCATCAACATACTTAGCCACACATCCCTCAAGCGCAAAATCATCCCCTGGTTGGTTATAGCAATCCCTCACATACGCCGAAAAGAACTGCACTTCATCACTATCGTCCACCAGCGCCATATCCTCTAATTGCGCCTTGGTTTGATGAAAACGTACTTCATCTTCGATATGGCTTGCCATAAAGTACCCAAACGCCACAATAGGCACGCTAAAAAGCATTATCATCACCGCCTTTCTCAATGAGAATACACGGCGAGTGTGTTTTTTCATGGGCATAATATCCCTCACTCCGTCATAAAAATTACCATCAAGCGTATCACATCAATTTTAGGCCGCAAAAAAGCGCCGAATTATTTAATTTTAAGATAAATCATCGATTTAGGGGCATGCTTGCGGGTTTTCATTCTGCTTGAAGGTGTAAATTCGCGTAAAAATACCCCCTCGTTACTCTGTCAGCTCCCCTGAGCGAGAGGTGATGAACCGGTGACGACAATGAATGATACAACACCCCCTTTTATTATTTACGGTGAAAATGACGAGTCTAAGAAAACCTTTGAGCAGCGATGGCAATTTGAAGCCCCGACCACGGCGACTAATCGCCTCTTTATTGGCGGTCAAAGTCCAGTCATGGTGTGGGGCCAAACCCATAATGCAATAACCAGTGCGCTGAAAAGTACACGTTCAGTGATTGTCTTTGATTTCTCAGCCTGTCAGCAAGCGTTGATTGATACCGGTACCCTCGCCACGCTTTTACCCAATAAACGGGCATTTTATGCAAACAGCGGTACTCACTGCGCCGCAAATGTGAGACTCAACGGGATCACATCAAAACAGCAATTGATTTATTGGTCACCCGATAGTGGTGAGGTTTCCGAACAAACCGCGTGTTTTGAATACCTCGCAGAAACGTTGCTTAGGCAATTACCTACAACGTCAATCGCAGAGCAGGTGGTTCTTGTTATACATGGCTTGCCACACTTTGATAGCTCGCATAAACGGCTTAAAAAAGCGCTGGACACACTCATCTATAGCCATATTAATCTTTGCATGGCCAGTACTAGCGATTACCGTGCTTTAGAGCATGAGATTAACTACCATGGCTTTACCCAACTTATCTGCAAGCCGCCTAAGCAGGTTGCACAGTCTATTTGCTCACCAGATATTGCGGCCATCAGCCTTTTGAAAAGACCCGATGATGTGGCGTGGCGCCCATGCACGTTCCCCACACCTGACTTTAGGGTAGAGACGTGTATACGCCCCTTTAACACCATAACTTAACCTGCTAATGGCTAACCTACACGCAGCAACGCTAGCGGGCTTGGTATTACTTTCAGCTTCATTGGGTTAAGCCCACTAAAATAAGAGCACAAGACGGTGTCGCCATCATATATACCGGCCCCCCACCTGACGCATAAGTGCTTTAGCATTTTATCACCGGTATATCGCTCCAGCGGGTAGTAGCTCGTTTAGTAATATATTCACGTCGCATTTCGTGCTTTTTACTAAAACCCTTTGATGCCATTTGCATGGTGCTCTTCCCATAACGGGTATTAACCGCATCTAACACATGCATGAGATTGGGGTTGTCCACCACAGGGGGGTTCTAGGGATTTTCCCCTCTAAAGTAACATAAATCGCCACAACCCTCGCAGTTAATGGCTTGTGGAGCTGGGTTACCTTTCATTTTAGACTTCATTTTCAACAATAGGCCTAGTTATTTCCTGTAAATCAGGTAGTTTGCGGTTACTAGCGAACTGATAAGTGCCGCTCAGATTAATGTTCTGCCATGCAACGGGTGATACTTGTCGAGTTATTGCTGCTTTTTCCTCGTCACCAACTTCTTCAAAGTGCAGTAATAGATGACTTAGGATCATCGAGTTAAAGTAGATAATAGCATTTGCCGTCAAACGGGCACACTCGTTCCAGACGACTATTTCTGATTCGTTTTTTCCACGGAACTGGTCACGATTGACCGATGCAATAGCTCGCCTGAGGAAATGCCAGGCTTCGCCTCGGTTCAGTGCTCGTTGAACATATTGGCGCAGACTTGCATCATCAATATAATCAAGTAAATATTGGGCTTTGATGAGCCTATTATATTCCGTTAATGCTTGTAATATAGGGTGTCTAGATGGATAACCAGATAATTTGCGTACTAGCAATGCCTGTGTTGTGCGTTTTTCTTGAAGGGATAACACAATACGCTGAATATCCTGCCAGCCTTCTTCAATCACATTCATTTTTATCGGCTTTTTCAGCGCCAGATGCGTGTTTCCGTCGTCGCTTTCAGTTACGTTAAATAGGTCATTGATCACACTGGTGAACTGAGCATACCTAGGCGCAAAACTATAACCGCATAAATCCAATAAGGCATAATTAACATGATTAACACCATGGGTGTCGGTTGAGAGGACATCTGGCTTAAGATCACTAGTATTAGATTGTAGTAAGTCGTAAATATAATGGGACTCATGCTCATTAGATCCTATGATACGGGCATTTAACGCACTATGATTGGCAACTAACGTCATGGCCGTAATACCTTTGTTGGTGCCGAAGTATTTCGAGGAGTAGCGAGTTTTAAAAGTCTCAAGGTGAGTTTCAAATTTTTGCCCATCGGTACTGGCGTGCAGGACGTCTTCTTGGATGTGATAGTGGCGGAAAATAGGGAGTGCCGCTACTGCGTTATTGATGATATCACTAGCCTCTTGCAAGGTTTCAGGCCTAATATAATTAGCTTGTATAGTGCTTAGATGCTCATAACTGCGATCAGATATTTGTGCCATCCCATATACGCCGCGATGTGTCGCATTCGCAATTAGAATAGCCAATAAATCATCCTGATTGGCGCCTACTTGTTTTTGTATTGGCAGCACGTGTGCGAAGCATTGCATAAAGTTGGTTTCTTGTTCAACATAACGCAACACATCAGCAATACTGACGGGGATCATTTGTTTAAAGAAAGGGTTGTTGACAAGTGATTGGGAGCCTTTAACTGGCAGTCGCCATCGTGTGCCACTTCGGCTCTTCATGATCACATTGCGGTTATCACCATTATCAATGTGACGAGCAACATCTTCTAGGGATGTTGTTAAGCGTATTTGTTTTACTTGCAGTAGCTTCTGAATCGGCTGCTTTAGCTTTTCCAATGTTGATGATGCCAATAGATCAGGCTGTATTGACGATGCAATTAAGTCGTCTTCTAGCGCACGATATTTAGTGACGTTTGATAAGTAAATTCGACCATTAAGCCGAGAAGCCAGTTGACGGTAAAGCAACCATTCGTATCGCTGTGGATGAACAACATCCTTGTTAATTAACCATGGACGATGTTTTTGTTGGATAAGTGTACTATCCATTGTTTGCAATGTATTACCTGCTAATAGTTCTGTTTTTGTGGTTTTGAGCTGGGTCACTAATGCTTCTGAGCCTTTACCTGCTTGGCATTCAAGACATAGAAACACGGGCCTTAATAACTGCTCAATTAACCCGTTTTGATCATCATAATATTGCCATTGATATTCTTCTACCGTGCGTTTTTGCTTTTTTAAGTACAGGCATAGCGTTTCTATATCTTGGTTATTCATTACACTTAATGCTTGTTGCCTAACCGTTGCAAATGGTTGATTATCGTCGATACTGTCATCAACAAACAGATGCAGTAATTCTGCGGCTTTGGTGACATTGTCTGCAGCTGACCTCCATGAGTCAAACACTGCCTGTTGGGCAAACGCATGCGCAGCTTCTTGTTGTTTACGGATATGATGAATAAACCCATCAGCCAATCGCTCTAGGCTTTGCCGTATGCGTTGAGTCAGAAAACACAGCAACCATAGGTGTTGCTGTGGACGCTTAAAGCGTTTTAGTTTACTGCCATAATAATCCACCATTTCACCGAAGTGTTGTTGGTTTTTAGACGATAAGGCTAAGCCCTTAACAGCATTATCAATCTGTCTTGTATAAGGCTGTAACTGATGATACACCGTCAGTTCTTTTTTTAGCTCTGTCACCATAACGCTTTTTGCACCGGCTCGAAGCTGGCTTAAGGAGAGCCCATCTTTGTCATCGATAATAGTATTTAGAAATCCGTGTAGTTCAGATGAAACATGAATACGAAGCTTATTATTTAACGCCTTCTTGACCTGTTGGATAACACGACTGATAAGCTTTTGTAAGACAGTATATTTAGGGATGGCAATTCTATGCGTTGCTAGATATTCAGCGGCTGCATCGAATAGATAACGAGGCTCAAGCCAAGCTTTGCCGACCATAACAAGATGTTCGTACAGCGGCGCAAAGTGCAGACTTTCGTCCCATTTCTGATAGTTTAATAACCTCAGTATTCTTTGATATATACGGTCACGCTGCATCTTATTAATGCTGAAAGGCCTGATCCCTTTGCCTCCTTGAACTTGCGTTGAAATAAACTGCATATCGTCAAAGATGAGGTTAAAGCTAGGTGAAAGAATCACAGGCTTAGACTTAAAATACCCTAATAACGCAATGAAATAGCATCGGTGGTTCCTTAGGCGAATACTTTTCAACTCTGTTAACTCGATCTCGTTTGGCGTAAAATACAATCGTTGTTGTTCAAGTGATAATAGCGGCGGAGAATATAGATCAAGCTGCTCAGCTTTGGTAAGAATTGATAGTTCGTTTTTTATAGCCATAGGAATTAAATTAAGTTTAAGGGGTTGTTAACCTCATAATTTGCCATACTTTGGAGAAGTAACCCACACGGCAAGATCATTATAAATTGAACTTTTTTAATAACTCATGATCAGATCAAGGAATAATAGTTTCCTTGGTAAATGACAATGAGCACGACTTTTCTGGCACATTTTAATTCAATTACAGATCCTCGTATTGAACGTTGTAAAAAACATCAACTCATCGATATTCTTCTACTCGCTATCTGTGCAGTACTCTCTGGGGCCGAGGGATGGGAGGATATTGAGGACTTTGGTCACCTTAAGCTTGATTGGCTAAAAAAATACGGTACTTTCCCAGCAGGTATACCAAAGCATGACACCATCGCCCGTGTTATTTGTCGATTAAAATCAAATGAAATAGAAAAAGCCTTTCAGTCTTGGATTTCATCTCTGATAGAAACGACAGGCGCTGATATTATTGCCATTGATGGAAAGACTGCACGACGCTCATTTACCACACAAGACCGAAAAACGGCATTACATACCGTGAGTGCATGGAGTTGCCAGCACCAATTAGTGCTAGGGCAAACCGCTGTTGATAATAAAACCAATGAAATAACGGCAATACCTGAGTTACTCGCGATGTTAGATATTGAAAACAGCATCATTACGCTTGATGCAATGGGATGCCAGCAAAGCATCGCAAAACAAATCGTCAAACAAAAAGCTGATTATATTTTCGCACTCAAAGGTAATCACTCAGGCATGCAGGATGAATTAGAAGCTTGGTGGCATAAAAGTCAACGAGAAGGTTTTGATGAAAATAACATGGATGAGCACATTGAAATAAACGCTGGACATGGACGTATTGAAACAAGGACTTGCCAACAGTTATTGATAAACAAAGACTGGCTCGCTAAACCTTACAGATGGTCAGGCTTGCAGAGTGTTATTAAGGTTACATCGCAAGTTCATGATAAATCAACGGGTACAGATACGATAGAAACACGTTGGTATATCAGTTCATTAGCCCTAAATGCAGCGCAAGCGCTCAATGCAGTACGAAGTCATTGGCAGGTTGAAAGTATGCACTGGATGTTAGATATGACTTTCAGAGAAGATGAATCGAGAATACGGAAACAACAAGGCCCACTGGTATTTAATGTGATGCGGAAAATTGCCATGGCTTTACTTAAACGAGATGATACAAAATCAGCTAGCATCGCGAGGAAAAAGAAAATGGCAGGGTTAGACGATGATTATCGCTCAACCCTGTTGGAGTCTGGAATTAAAATGCGCTAGCCGTGAAGTAACCCACCTTTGTATGCCTTTAAATATGGTGAGTATGGCGATTTATGTTACTTTAGAGGGGAAAATCCCTAGAACCCCACCATAAACGCTACATTATTATAGATAAGTGTAATTATCTATAATAATAAAATCCCTTTGCTTACTTTGCAAGTATTGCGTTACATATAACGCTTAAAATAAATTGCTTTTGCAGGGTAGTTACCGCCGTGTTATAAAGCGTTATAAGTAACGCTTTAAGGGGTAGGGCAGTGAAAGAAGATAAGATTTGGCAAGATTACCTTTTTAAAAATCTAGATAAGTTTTTAAATGGTTTAACTGAAAATGATTTCATTGATGGCGAAAAGTTAAATTCATCTGATATTGAAATAGATAAATCAATTCCAAAAAATACGTATATCAGCTTACGTAAATATATTAATCAAGACGCCATTAAAAGCTTACAAAATAGATTCCGAGCGCATAAACATAGGCAGAAAACTGGAATTAAAAATATCCAGCTAAAAGAAAATTACTTAATTATGCTAGAGAAATTCAAAAATTTAGTTGGTGCGGAAACGTTAGAAGAAACCATAGATTTTTTACTGTCACCGGACTATCGCGACTATGAACATGATGTCAATCAAGCTAAAGCACAGTTAGCTGAAAATAGTTTCAGTGGCACTGAGGTGATGACTGAAAATTTTGCGAAGCGTCTTAAGAATTACGACAGGGAGCGCTTGTCGCTCATTATCGAAATGGCCTTCAATGAAGGGTGGCGATCAGCAAAACAATCGAAGAAGAGAACCGGTAATCCGCGCAAAGAAGCGCTCAGTCAGTCTGATTTGTATAATGACGTAGTGAAATTAATAACAAAAGGTAATGATGGTGATTATTGATAACACATGGAGCATTTTTGCACCCAATAACACATTAGCTTCACTTCGTGACCTAATGGATGAAATATGCCGACAAATATGCGAATACAGAGAATCTGTTCCCATCGTGCCAGAACTGTGCTTGCCAACCGCAGCAAAGGAAATATCACTAACGCCACTCATCATGCAAGCCGCCTATAATCTGCACCGGAATGAGAAGGCCGTTTTTTGGCCAGTATCCGAAATGACCGCTACAAGAAGTGATAAGGGGTCAAAGGGTCGCATTGATATAGGTTTATTCAGTAAGAGGCACGCAACTTTTATTGAGTGCAAGGCTGTAAGAAGCAGTGCCACCAACAGAAACAACAATAAAATAGAGAATGCGTTAGACATAGCAACGAAGCAACTACTCGATATAGATATGGAAGAACTGCTATTCAATTCCCCAACAGAAACGAAAAATAACATTCGTGCAAATAATAAGCTAATACCAATGGTCGCAGTAAATGTGACATGCAATAAGAATAGAGTTGAGAGTCGCGATCGACTATTTATGCAAAAAGTGGATTCAATTCGTGATAATTTCCCTAATTCAATGATAGTACAGGTCAAATATAGGCCGCATTACATCCGATGTAGTGGTGATATGAATTTAAATAATGAGAATAGGAAACTAATGTCAATTGGCCATGTTTTTATTTTGACTAACATGCAGATGAGATTTAATTAATTATTTATTCACGCATGATAAGTGTAATTATCATGCGTGAATTTTTACTTTATTGTAGAGAATAAAATTTCTATTGAATATTGAGACTATTTAATTCAATATTTTCCTTGGAATTTCGCTTCAGGATAAGTAGTAACCAGCCACCTATCCAGGTAACCATTCCTAACAGGAATATAGTCAATGTGAACAGAAAGGCTCGCCGGCCATCTTTCCTTGCGAGAAAAGCTCCTAGTACCGCTGGAATAATTGCTACAGCAAGTGTAAAAAGCCACACAAACCCCATGTCTATACTAATATAATCCATTTTATTTCCTTAGGTTCTGGTGCAAGTCAAAGTTATAGCCCCATTAACTACCTTCATTTACAGCTGTTGATTTAGCTAGCGAGACTCTATCCGACGAGTCGCAATAGCTGCATTCAGTGTACAAATCTTCTCCGTAAGCGCCAGTCACAAATAACAAGCTAAAAGATAACAGTTAGTATTTTTATCATTTTGATTTCCCTATTTTGATACAAGGCTCATTGGCCTGAATGTTTTTTACTCATAAATTGATTTGTTTTCAATCAAATTTACAGTGCGTTTACATAAACCTTATTCGCCGTTATTTTGAACTGAAACATATTTATGGGAGTTGCTTACTCCACGAGCCATAATTTTGCTACTGCTAAAAGGGGCGTTTTTCTCCGGTTGCAAGTTACACCCGCTTTTCATTATCAGTTGTTAGCAATATTTAGTGCGTTCTTTAATAGAGGGTGCGCCCGAGATACAATCGCCATCTCATCTTCGAATAAGAAGACTTAGTAGTTCACCGAAATGTAATGCCAGTGACGTCGAAAAATCGCCTTTAAAACAGCGGCATAAAAAAGTAAAAATGGTGAATTTGAATACTGAAAGGATGAATTTCTATAAAAGAAAATACCGCCTAATGGCGGTATTTTCTGTATGTTGCCGACTAATCTGAATAATTAACTTACTGCTTCTTTTAACGCCTTACCTGCTTTAAAGGTAACTGATTTGCTTGCGGCAATCGTGATTTCTTCACCCGTCTGTGGGTTTCTTCCTTTGCGTTCACTACGCTCAGTAAGAGAAAATGTACCGAAACCAACCAGTGCAACAGACTCGCCGGTCTTAGTAGTCTCACCAACTGCAGCGCAAAACGAGTCGAGCATTTTTGTCGCGTCACGAAGTGTTACGTCTGAATCTTTTGCTATTTTTGCTACTAAATCTTTCTTATTCATAGGTTCTGAGTTCCTTTATACATTGAGTGAAAGCTAATCACTTCTTATGCTATACCGAATCTTAAGCACATTTCAAAAGAGAACGTCACCATATCCGGAAATATAATGCCAATACTTATGCAAAACTATACTTTGGTCTAATGTGCGTTTGCTTCTGGCAAGCAAAATTGGTCAGTATTTGAAAGCTAGGTAGTAGAAGTGATGAACATAAATAATGAGTGCAAAGATTTAGTGAATCAGGCGTTGGGGCACTCGGCACTACCTATATTCATAGTAGATGTTAATAGTGTCGTTTCCTTTGCAAATACAGGTGCCATTGAACTGTTAAACGAGAACGTAGATACGGTAGTCGGCAGTAAAATTACCACATTATTCGGTCTTACCCCGAATGACTTGGCATCGAGTCATAATGAAATCTTTACTACTACTTTATTTAACCCACTCCCGCATATTGAAGCCTTAAGGCTCTCTATTTCATATGTGGCGACTGGTGACCAGAATCACTATGTAGTTTTCATGCGAGATATCACTCAAGAGCTTCAAACATTGAGTGAGCGCAACTTGTTATCAAATACCATTGATCAAATTGGGCAAGCTATATTGGTGTTGTCTACTGAGTTACAGATAATACAAACTAATACTCAGTTTCAGCATTTAGTGGGCTATTCAGAGGAAGAATTACTGGGTTCACACCCTACTGACTACCTTATCCATGAGCAAGACAATCCTATTTTATTCCATGATATTCGTCAGCATGTTGAACGCTGCAGAACCTTTGACCTAGAACTGACAGCACGAACAAAATTTGGTGAGCACATCACCTTAGATATTCAGTGTAGCCCCTACTATTCTTCCAATAGCGAAAAACCAGAATACATTATTGGCTGAACTACCGTTTAGGTCACTGATTTTCGATAACTTCACCTAAGCGCTTAATTTATATAAAGAAAATAGTTAAATTTACTATTTTTCAGCTAGCGTTACCGCTACAGTTATCGCCGAGTAGAATTACGAAGCCCTTGGGTCTACTATCATGAATTTTATAAGAGAACACTTCTGGATTTTGACCATAACTTTCTGTATCAAATAAAAATGCACTTACTCGCTCAATAGTATCATCAGCAAGTGTATTAATTTCTTCAGAATTTTTAGAGCTTAGATCGCGTAATTCATTGCTCATTACAAGAGCTGCGCCTTCCCATTTAGTTTGAGTGTGATGGTAATATAATCCGCGTGCTATATGTGACAACACGCTATCAAAACGTTTTAAGTCGATTGAATACGCGGCAGTATGTTCTACTTTTCCATCTGGATGTTTCAGCATTACACGTTGATAATTATCCAAAAAATTCGAATACGTGCCATGACGCCTTTCAATTGCCCGCATAATCTTCGTGTTCAACAGTTGTTCCTTTATGTCGTTGCCATGGAAGCAAGTAGATAGACAAAATACTCATCGTCTTTACTTTTATTATTATTGTGTTCCTCACAAGATGGTACCGTTATTAGTTCTTTGCGTAGACTGAATTCCCTGAGCAAATCTTTTTGTTTGGGAAATAAGGCTTTTGGGGGTATATGCTCTTTCGTTGTTGCCAAAGCGTCGCACATGTAACATGTATTGGTTCCCATTAGCTACTCGACTTTTCTATCTTTACCAGATGTAGCACGTTTTTTTCGCTCAACTTGGACATATACTGTATCGGTGGTGGCACTACTAGCATGGCCTAGGTCTTCTGACAGATCCTTGAGAGGTCTATCACGCTCAATTTCCATGCTTGCACCCGTATGGCGTAAATAGTGTGTTGTAGCTTCATTTAATTTTTGAGCCGGGTCTAGACCTTGTTCTCTTTTCATTTTTTCATATGCCGCATCAAATACTTGTTGAATGAGCCTACTTATCTGGCGACTTGTTAGCCCGCCACGACCTCTTATTTTCTCTACTAATATGGTTTGCTCACCCTTTGATGGCAGCGGCGATAGGCCGCGCCACTCACGATAGCGTTTTAAGTAACTTAAATAACCCTGCGGTACGGTAATATCGCGTATTTTCTTACCTTTACCGTATACTTTAAACCACCAATTATTATCTTCATCAGTCCAAAAATGACTCATTACGGGTGTCCAATCTTGCCTATCAGAAAGCTCAGAAAGCCTAAGAAACAGCGTTTTCATTGTAGATACAATAAACAAATTTCGTTCGAATAGTGCGTCTTTATCCGCTAACTCAACTGCGGTATCGATCAGATATTGCCACTGGTGCTCTGTTAGCCGACTGACAGTTTTTATTTGGCTATCTTTTATCATATGCTTGCAATCACGCTTGGCGAGAGGAATGGGATTACCGAAGCAAATTTCCTCATCAATCAGGTGTCGGTAAAAAGAGCTGAGTGCAACAAACGTAGATTCTAAGGTCTGCAGGGACGGTTTGTATTTTTTTGGGTCAAGGACTCGTTCTTTGTCATATTTTGGTGGGGTCAGCCTGAATGGTGTCCATTTGAGGTTTGAAGCAAAATAACCGTTGTTTAAACTAAATCTGTCATGTAGCTGAGTGCTGATCCATTTAATCGGCGGCGCAACACAAAAATCAATGTAACTCAAAATATCAGCTTTGCGTAAATCGTCGACAGGCTGTTTATCAACCATAAATACCCAGAGCAAAAACTTTTCGATGTCGTTTCGAAAACGCACGTAAGTATGCTCAGATTTGTTGCGGCCGATATACAGTAGGTAATCCTTTGCCCATTCCCAATGTTGCTTCATCCATGCAGGTTGATTATCTAGATAGGCAGACAGCTGCGGATAGTCATTAAGACTCAGCTCAATCAGTTCAGCATAGGTTGGAAACAAAGGTGTGGGTTTAGTCGTGGCCAAAACGTTTAGGTTTGTCGATTAACATAGTAACAATATAACTTACTCTTTACCCTATGTCTAATACTGAATAGTATTAGACATAGGGATACATATCAGGAGTACAACTACCCCCCTGGAAAATCAGTTTTAATTACACATTCTATTCCAGTACTTTTTAATCTTGATGTTCTTTATTAATGAGCATGATCTGAAATTATGAATCTGTTCGAAACTTGCTTAAATATAACTTCTCAGCTCCTACAATGAGCACTAAGCCAATTATCGCAGCCCAGATCACCAATATATCAGAGGATGCCTTTATCCAAATAAATGCCCCTAGCACCACAATATCCAATGCTATTGCACTTTGCACGATAACAGCACTTGCGTTAACTTCTTTACGCAAGTGCTTAAACACGCCCCAATGTATTGCTATATCCATGAGCAAATAAAAGATTGCGCCTAACGATGCAATCCGGCTCAAATCAAAGAAAATTGTTAGTAACATGGCGATCACCACAGTGTATACAACTGTGTGTTGTTGCACGCTGCCTGGCATGCCAAAGTGACTGTGCGGGACTAGTTTCATCTCAGTCAACATCGCTAACATGCGTGAAACGGCAAACACACTTGCAATCACACCTGATACCGTCGCAACAATAGCAAAGCCTACCGTGATCCACAGCCCGCTTCTTCCGAATGCTGGTTTCGACGCTTCGGCTAGCGCGTAGTCTTTTGCCACCACAATTTCATCTATCGATAAATTAGTTCCAACCGCTACTGCTACCAACATGTAGATTATAAAGCAGATAAATATTGAAATGATAATGGCTCGACCCACATTTTTCTTTGGATCAACAATCTCGCCTCCACTATTAGTAATAGTAGTGAAGCCTTTGAAGGCCAAAATAGCCAACGCCACGGAGCCTATAAAGTTACTAACGCTCGTATCAGCAGGCACAATAAAAGTGCTAGTAAAACCCGCATCAGCAACGTAAATACCCCCGCCCGCTAACACCAGCAACCCCAATGCTTTGGCTATTCCCATGATAAAAGACGTCGTCTGAATAATTTTGTTTCCAAGTACATTAATCAAGAACGCGGCAATTAGTAAAGCAACACCAAGAGCAGGTACCATCCATCTCTCTGGCTCGATGTCAAAAGGTTGCAGAGCATAGTTGCCAAAGGTTCGCGCAACTAAACTTTGATTAATAACCATAGAAAAGTACATCAATAAGGCACAACATGCGGTTATTGTGCCCTTCCCGTACGCTTTTTCTAAAAACATAGCAATACCGCCTGCCGAAGGGAAAGCGTTAGATAGCTTAACGTAGGAATACGCGCTCGCTGAAGATATGATGGCAGCAGCCAAAAAAGCAAAGGGGAACCACTCGCGAGCTAGCTCAGCTACTTGCCCGGTCAGTGCGAAAATGCCCGCGCCTATCATTACGCCAGTACCCATTGCTATTGCGCCGGCTAAGCTTAAACTGCCTTTGTCATAATTTGAATGTTCGTGTTCGGCCATTATTAACTTCCTTGATTATCATGTTGTACGGAGTACGAGACATCATTTGTCTGTAAAGCGACGCTACATATCTTGAAAACGATTCAAGCCTTGTGCCATTAATATTATTTCTTGATTTTCAAGCTTCAATAAGTTGCTTAGAAGCTCTATATGATGAGGAATAATGGCCTGCTCTTTTAAGTATGAGTATAGGGCTATTACCTGTTGATGCTGGTTAAGCACGTTCGCAACAATTTCAGATTCCGTTTTATTCTCAAAATCACCGTCACAATCGTCGTGCAGGAAAATTGGGTTTTTCTCCAAATATTCTATAAACAAGGTTTCCAATTCACTAAACTTAGCTTTATCGGAAAACGCTTTAACCAAAGCAGCAAGATGCTGTTCGTGAGCAAGCAAGTATTGCATTGCCATTTGTGTTCGCTCTGAGTGACTCGGCGCGCAATGTTTCAGACATGTCGCCAATTGTTCATGGAATTTTATAGTCCAGTGCAGTATGTCGCGCATACTTTCTATCTTCATAAATATCCTTTAGTTCTGAAAGCTAACTATTGATTCTGCCAGCCATATTAATTTAAACGATACAGATACAAACTTCATAACAGGCAGATTACCGTTGCATTACACCTTTGTCAGATAGCGGCTTTTATTGGGTGTTTCTCTTTTATTTAGCGGGATTTACGATAGTGTAAAAGTTAGATATAAGTCCGGTAGATATTAATGTGAGGTTGTAAATGAATAACACAAAACAAAATCAGCGGCGCACATTTCTAAGAAATGCCGTGTACACCGCTGGCGGTTTAGCATTAACTAGTCGAATGTCAGCGCCATGGGCCATGCCTCAGGGCTATACTAAACAAAGCATTGATGAACATAACTTGGCAATGAATTTTGGTAACAGCGTCGTTAGTGGCGAGGTCATCGATTTAACGATTGCAAAACAAGTTAAACATATTGCAGGCGGTACTTCACAGCCTATTACTATAAACGGAACATCACCGGGTCCACTACTACGTTTAAAAGAGGGTCAAAATGTCACCATTAATGTGGCTAATCAACTCAACGATAGCACGTCCATACATTGGCATGGCTTTATTTTACCTTACACGATGGACGGTGTGCCGGGAGTCGCATTTCCTGGGATAGCGCCAAACTCAACGTTTCGATACCAATTTGATGTTGAGCAAAATGGCACGTATTGGTATCACAGCCACTCAGGCTTGCAAGAGCAACTCGGCCATTTGGGGCCAGTCATTATAGATCCGAAAGATGGTGACATTGGTGCCGACAGAGAGCACGTGATTTTGCTAAGCGATTGGACATTCGAAAACCCGCATGATGTATTCAGACACTTAAAAGTAGGTGAAGGTTATTACAACTATCAACAAAGAACCATTGAGGACACCGTAAACGACATCAAAAAAAGAGGCTTCATAAATACGCTAAAAGAGAGAGCGATGTGGGCTGAGATGCGCATGAACCCGCGAGATATTTTAGACGTTACCGCCTCAACGTACACTTACCTTATGAACGGGCGTGACGCCTCAACAAACTGGACGGCTTTGTACAAACCCAACGAAAGCGTGCGGCTAAGATTAATTAACGGTTCCGCTATGACCTACTTCGATTTCAGGATCCCGGGATTAGAGATGGTTGTCGTTGCTGCAGACGGACAGCCAGTAAAACCGGTTACTGTCGAAGAAATTCGCATTGCGGTTGCTGAAACCTACGACGTAATTGTGAGACCCAAAGGAGCCACAACCTACACGCTTTATGCTGAAAGTATGGATAGAAGTGGTTATGTTCGCGGTACATTAGCGACTGATTTGGGCGTTCAAGCATCTGTTCCTGAACTTCGCCAAATGCCAGAGCGCGGAATGGCAGCGATGGGAATGGGAGATATGTCTTCTATGGATAGTATGCCGAATATGGATGAGAACGGCTCAACAAAATCCATGAGCAAGCATACAGACATGTCAAAAATGAATGGCATGGGCGATTCAGAAATGATGAATATGCCGCAAAGTAAAAAACCACTGCCCATAGACAGCATTGACATCAAACACGATGCATCGGGTCATGGCGTTGGGGCATCAATGATTGCAAGCAATCCGACTAGCCGTTTAGATGAGCCTGGCATTGGATTAGAAGACGTTCAGCATAAAGTTTTATTATATAGCGATTTAGTAGGTGCTGAACCATGGCCAGATGAGCGCGAACCAACTCAGACTATTGAGCTGCATTTAACCGGCAACATGGAGCGTTACATGTGGTCGTTCGATGGTCTTAAATTTAGCGAAGTGAAAGAGCCTGTGCACTTTAGATATGGTGAACGAATACGGCTTATTTTGGTGAATGACTCTATGATGAATCATCCTATCCATTTACACGGTATGTGGATGGAGCTGGAGAATGGCAATTATCCACCGCCAAGAAAACACACCATCAGCTTAAAGCCCAGTGAAAAAGTATCGCTACTCATTAGCGCAGATGCACCCGGAAATTGGGCATTCCATTGCCATCTGCTGTATCACATGGATGCAGGTATGTTCAGAATTGTGTCGGTATCTTAGGAGATGACTATGAAGAATGTAAATACCATTATTTTATCTCTTGTAGCTGCTAGCATGGGAACCCTACTTTCGAGTGCACATGCACAAGAAGCATCGCCATCTGATTGGCCTGAACCTGTCGTTGATTATTACACTGGTACGATACTGTTTGACCGCTTCGAATATACCCGCACCGATGAAGATGAAAATATTGGGGTATGGGATATGGTTGGTTGGTACGGGGGTGACACGTATCGCCTTTATTTCAAAAGTGAAGGTGAAAACAAACAAAATGATGGTGAGCCAACAGACATTGAACGAGCAGAGATACTCGCTAGTAAATTAATTGCGCCCTACTGGGAGTTGCAAGCAGGATTAGGAACTCGAGGAACATTATCAAGTGAATCTAATATGGAAAATTATGCGGTAATAAGCCTTTACGGCTTGGCACCCTACCAATTTGAAATGGATAACTCGTTAATGATAAATGAAGATGGCGACATCAGTTTTGCAATGGAAGCAGAATATGAAATAAGAGTCACACAAACCTCATATCTTCAGCCTCGTTTAGCAATTAGCGCATCACTGTCGGAATCTGAAAGGTTTGATCGCCAATCTGGCTTCAATTCAATTCGATTAGGGCTTCGCTACCGTTATGAGTTTTCACGTGAATTTGCCCCTTATGTGGGTATGTATTGGAGCAAATCGTTGGGCAACACCGCCGATGTTGCTGAGCTCGCCGGTGAACCGATAAGCGAAACTGGACTAGTTCTGGGTGCGCGGTTTTGGTTTTAAGAGGATAGAGAAGATAATAAAATGGAAGTTATACTTCAGCTTTTAATTGCTTTTGTAACTATCGGTTTAGCTACGGGCAGCCACTACTTTTTTCTGCAGCGACTTAGAGCGTGGATAAATAACACAAGACTATCGCCGTTTTTAACTCTACTAGGCGTTGTTTACGGTATAACTATTAGTCAGTTAACTGCGGCGCTGTGGTTTGCTATTAGCTTTAAAGTTTCCATTACGCTCGGGCTAGGTGGTTTTGATGGAGAAGCTGTTGCCACCTTTGTCGACATTTTTTATTTCTCGCTAATCAACCTCACCACACTGGGAATGGCTCCAATTGAGCCATTACGGCATCTATATCTTCTTGCAGGAATTGAAGCCATGACAGGTTTCTTGCTTGTAAGCTGTTCTGCATCATTAATTTTTAAAACAATGAATAAGTAATAAAATAGGACCTATTATGACTAAGTACACTAAATTTTTTGCAATGATTTTTACCTCAACTGCAGCAATGCTGCTCATGATGTATTTCAACACCTTTGAATTTGACCATGTTTTCTTTAGTGAAACACGTTTGTATATGGCGATATACATGGGCGCCATGATGGCAATTATCATGCTGTTATTTATGTTGAACATGTATGAAAGCAAGGCAAAAAACACACTAATATTATTGGGTAGTGCGGCAGTATTCGCTATCTCGCTATTCTTAGTTCGTTCTCAAACGACAGTTGCAGACTCCTCGTGGATGAAAGCCATGATACCGCACCACTCTATCGCCATATTGACCAGCGGCAGAGCAAACATCGAAGACCCTCGCGTTAAGAAATTGGCAAACGAGATCATCAGTGCACAAGAACGTGAAATTAAAGAAATGAAATGGCTGCTTGAGGATATTGAGAAAAATGGCATTGCGACATCAGCCGATGACGCCACTAAAAGAGCTGTCCCAGAATTTAGCGGACAATAATCGATAGTTAACTAGATTGATATAAGGACGATAAGATGAAAAAAACAGCAACGCTTTATCGAATGCACACCAGTGAGCATATTTGCCCTTATGGATTACGCTCAAAAGACCTTCTCGAAAGAAAAGGCTTTGAAGTAGAAGACCATAAGTTGACCTCGCGAGAAGAAACTGACGAGTTTAAGAAAAAACATAATGTTAAAACCACACCTCAAACTTTCATCGACGACAATAAAATTGGCGGTTATGACGATTTGAGAGATTATTTTGGCATGGAGCCGGCAGGTCAAACCGGCA
This sequence comes from Alteromonas stellipolaris, assembly GCF_001562115.1. Lineage (NCBI taxonomy): Bacteria > Pseudomonadati > Pseudomonadota > Gammaproteobacteria > Alteromonadales > Alteromonadaceae > Alteromonas > Alteromonas stellipolaris. Next base: position 138,178 of record NZ_CP013927.1, on the reverse strand, counting down.
CTACCTATACGCCCGTACTAGCCATTTTTGCAGTTGCCTTTTTAATGAGCTTAGCCACTAGTTTTGCATACACCTCCGGCGTTAACTTAATAAACGTCGTTGAGTTGTTCGTTGCCTATAGTATGACCATATTGGCCATTCAAAAATTGCGCGACCTATACACCTTTTCAAATTCATTTATTACCTATGATTTGTTAGCCATGCGCAACATCAGATATGCCTATGTCTATCCGTTTGCGGAGGCGTTCGCTGGTATTGGCATGCTAGCGTCGATATCTGGATTTATTGTAGGACCTGTGTCCCTTTTCATTGGAACGGTGGGCGCAATATCAGTATTTAAAGCAGTGTATATCGACAAACGAGAGCTAAAGTGCGCGTGCGTTGGCGGCGATAGCGACGTGCCACTTGGGTTTGTTTCCCTCACGGAAAATCTGTTCATGATTGGAGCTGGTGCATGGATGTTGTACTCAGCTCTTTGAAAGTTCATATTAAGAACGTTAACGTACAGAGTAATTTTAAATACAACGATAAATTAAACATTACTTTACCTTTACCAATAAGGCTGCTTTTTATTATCGATATTGGTTCAGCCAATATATAGGAGTTACCCATGTATGGATTAAGTGTGCAATTGCAAATATTTTTAGATACTGCACTGACTACTGTTGTTTACAAACTAAATACGAATGGGAGATAAACATGTTATTTCGCCAATTTTTTGATTCTGAATCGAGCACTTATAGCTATCTCTTGGCTAGCGATAGTGGCCACGAAGCGTTGCTAATCGACCCGGTAATAGACAAGGTGGATATGTATCTGAAACTAGTCGAACAACTCGATGCTCGACTAGTGCGAGCCATCGATACTCATACCCATGCGGATCACATCACCGGTCTTAGGAAGTTGCGGGAAAAGACCGGTTGCATCACGGTAATGGGCGAACAGACAAAGGCCGACTGTGTATCTGAAACTATTCGGGAGGTGCCGTCGCTATACCGCGTGGTGTATTGGAAATGAAAATTTCCGACGAAGAAAGCGACCATCAACGGCCTATAGTCACCTATTGTGCCAGCGGTGGTTGTGCCTCGTTAGCCGCAGCCACATTACGACAAATGGGCTATATTGCAGCTTTTGCGTCGAAAGCTGGCTTTGACGATTTGCAGGCTGCCGGACTACCTTGTAATAAGCCCGACTAAATTTTCACATAAACATAGTTATGTGTCTGTGCGATAGCAACGCGTTGCACGCAGACGGGGCCCTTTTAGTGGTCTTACGGAATGTCAACAGGAGAGGACAGAACTATGATAAGCGATATAAATATGGGGATGATGGTGCGTATGGGATTGGTTTATCTATTGATTATTGGCGTTTTGATTTTGTCGATTGCCGCACCTTGGAAGTACTTGCGTTCGAAGGAAAAATAGAGTGATGGGTCAACTTTGGATTAGTCGCGCGGTCCGGAATCCGGAAGCGAATTTCTTGCTCATTTCCTTTCTCTTCAATTTCGTCTGGGAGATGTGGCAAATGCCTTTCTACGAGGGGCTGAAAACACTGGACTACATGAGCGTCGTTCGAACGTGCACTCAAGCGAGTATAGGCGATGGTGTGATAAGCGTGTTGGCTTACTGGAGCGCCGTCGTGATCGCTCGATCCAGAGATTGGATCCATCAGATGGCCGTTACTCCGGCGTTAACTTATCTGGCTACCGGGCTGGTCATCACGACTTTCATGGAGTGGCTGGCAACCGACGTATTGGACCGCTGGCAGTACGCGCCAAACATGCCGGAGCTACCTATACTAGGTACGGGGTTGCTGCCGATTTTGCAGTGGTTGATTCTGCCACCGCTGATCCTCTGGTTTGTTCGCCAGCTGTCGGTTGGGACATCGTAGAAACAGGTATTGCCAAGTAAACTTTTGAAGTCGCACTAAATGTAGGCTTGAGTGTCATTCTACGGCTCGTCGCTATTCAGCAAACGCACATTCCCTTAGGTGACGATATGTTTCGACTCGGGTCAAGTGGCGGCCCTGATTAAACAAATTTGAAACCGTTTCATGAGCCATCAAAAATCGTTGGGCTTGAGAAGTAGACTTAAATTTCCGCATAACACACGCTCCCTCATCTTGGTCGATTTGTGCGATTTCTTGCCGCTGTTATTTTCCGATTCGTTATTGCTGTGCAGTGTCCCTGGGATCAACTCCCGATGAGCAACAACATAGCTCCATAATTTGTCCTTCACATTCTTCCTTGGCTCCTCGCCATGGCGCTTCAATGATCGGCGAAAAAAGCGTTTGACAGCGGCGCTATCCCTTTTTGTCTGAAGGTAAACATCTAAAACTTCACCGTCTTGAACCACAGCCCGCCAAAGGTTTTTCTGGTCAACTCCAACCGGACTTCTTCTTTAAAGACATTTCATAGTTAATCGGCGACAGATTGCCATTAGCTGTATGCAACCGATCTTGGTCGGAAACAAGGGGGCAGAACAATTGAAAAGCGACTATTGATTAAAAGTCCACATCATTTCCTCGTCGAACCAGGAGCTAAAAATCAGCGTAAACTAATGTCAGCAATGTCACTTTCTGTCATTAATTAAAGAATGACTCGACCGTCTGCTTTTAGTGAAAGAGCCGTAGGCATATCCGTCAGAGTAAATTTACTGAGTCGCTTCGAATTTTGGGAGACGCTTATAGCGCTGTAAAAGTGGTGTAAAATAATGATGATTTATACAATTACTGCATAACACCACGCGCATGCCTTCGATATTATTGAATAAATGAAACGCTGAAGCAGTATTATTGAATACAACCGATGCTGTAATATTTTGAGGAAGTGTGGATAATGCCAATGCCTAGGGGTGACTAAATTGCTGGGTCATAAGCTTATAATAAGCTACGTTGAAACCACTATATCAATTCAGATATGGATGCTTTATGCAAACACACAATACCATCTAAACAGCTTACGACTAATAGGCATTTATCGTCCAAAATGACGTTTCCTGGTAAATAAGAATGATCATATTCTTCAGCCTCAATATGACTTACATTAAATAAGACATTGTCTAGTTTTACGACTACCCCAAAAAAACCAAAGCGACGAGACAATAATTTGATGCGACTGGCGGGTAAATTCCAATCTACCGCTCTTTCAAATATATCAATGCGCGGCCAGTAAGAATGATCGACTTGAGGCTTAGCTGAATCGTAATATTTATCAACATTAGTGAAAAACGTTTTAATTAGGTTTAGCGACTCGATGTGCATTTTAACCATCAAGGTCGTTATAGATTCGTCAGTCGATACTGGCACCTTCAATTGCATAATGATGTCGCCTGCGTCAACAACATCCGATATTTTATGAAGCGTGAGCCCCGATATTGTTGGGTGGTTCATTAAGTAAGGCAGAGGCGTTGGTCCTCTTCCTTTTGGCAGCAAAGTAGGATGAAGATTGATTGCATACTTAACGTCAGTAGATGGCAATGTGTGCAAATATTCTGCAACAATGAACATCTCGGCCCCTAGTAAAATAAGCTTGTTCAAGTCATCTAAAGTAGGTTTAACCTCAGCCAAGGGAATTTGATGATGAGAACATAAGCCTGTTATGGTTGAAGCACCATGTTCAGGTTGGTTCTTATAAACACGCAGTATTTGATGGCCTTCATCAAGTAAATATTTTAAGCATGACGAGAACAAGTTATTCCCAAAATACACAATTTTCATGATGCTTTCCGCCAATCAGAATAAACACGATGAAAGCTTTTATTAAACCTAGGTATAAAGCCGTATCGATATAAAATAAAACCTTTGCGCTCACTGGCTACTTGCATGCAACTTCCCTAATGACTGCGACAGAATAGCTTTGTGCTAACGAACAATGTTTTGCTTAAAAACTAAATATTGAAAACAACGTCATTTTTACTTACGGAACGCGAATGATATTTTGTGCTGTTAACAAAACTAGCCACAAAGGCTTATTTTTCTTGCGTACATCAAGTCTTATCAGATTTACTGTCTTGTAGTTTGCTTAAAACCTCTTCAAACTGCTGTTTGCCGCAGTTCTCGCCATCTTCTGTTTTTGGGTCTGTTTCTTTAGTCGTTTCAGTCTTTATGTCGATGCTTTTTGAAATGTTATTCGCAATTTCCAAAGTTAATTCCTTAAATTTAATAGTGAAGCTAGATTTACAATGAGAGCGTAAAGTAAGTGATTTGATTCCTGAGTTCATTGCATGTGGATTACATTTTAATTACATTGCCGTCATTATTAGCATGAGCGATTAGAGGGAATAATGAAATTTACTGACATTCTTGCCATAAGCCTGTTGCACTATTGATTGCCTTTTGACAAGCTGAATTACCCCAAAGCCGTGGATGATGGCTCGATGTTTTGAGCATGTCGAGCATTCCAATTGGATTGCTGTGCTACCAAATTTTTTACGGGATCTATGGGGCTATAACGCGACGGGTAATAATGCAAGTGTCAGTTTAGTGCACGCGTGGTATTTGAATTAAAAGAAATATAGCCAACAGACAAAGCGATAATGACAATACCTGTCCATTGCCAAAAAGTTAAGGTCTCATCAAAGTAATACCAACCCAGATACAGCCCAAATACCGGCGTTAAAAAACTGTACATATTAAGATGATACAAAGGTGCTTTGTCCATTAACCAAAACCAGATGAGAAATGGAAGCGCTGTGCCGGGTATCGCAAGCAAAGTGACAATACTGGGATACACTATCGATTCGACTATCGGGTCAATCACGCTTGTATTGGTCATGTATGACTGATAAAAACTAAAAATTCCTAATGGTATGGCACCAATCAACAGTTGAAAGCCCATGGCATAATAAATATCCACTTTATTTGCGATTAATTATGTTAGACAGGAGCGTTGCTCCTGCCTAACGCTGTGCTGACTAGTTCTTCTTATGTTTATGCATCGATTTAGACTTTTCCGCGGTATGCCCCATCATTTGAACCATCATCTCCTCCATCATCGACATACGGTTTTCCATCATGGCCATTTTATCTTTCGTCGACATGTCGCTGTGCATCTGCTCCATTCCTTTTTCGTCCTTTGATTTTTTAGAGTCCGCACCATGCATCATGGTCATCATGTTTTGCATCTTTTGTGCGTGCTCAGACAACATGGCATCTCGTTTATTTGGGTCGGTTTCTTTTTTGACGGCATCCAATACATTACGCATTTCATCTAAATGAATTTGCATTTTTTCCATCATCTGAGCATCCATCATTGGCATTGCGGCCTTATCAGAATGCTGATGTGCCTGAGTTACCGTGATGGGTGCGGCAACTAATATTCCTGCTAATAGCAATGAAGTAAGTGTTTTCATCATATTTTCCTCTATTTTTGCTCCTGAGAGCGGTTCATGTAAAAAATCATGTTTTGTCAATTTAGTTATATACTTCGTTCGTTGCGCAACGCACTATTTCGGTGTTAAAAAAGCGACCAAAGCGACAGTTAGAAGACGAGCGCCTGATGGGGTTAATTAAGCATTCTTGGCTAGAAAGTGGCTGTGTCTATGGGTATAGAAAAGTCACGAGTGACCTTAAAGATTTAGGTGAAGCTTGCAGCAAACATCGTGTAGCTAAACTGATGAAATTAGAAGGTATAAAGGCACAAGTCGGTTATAAAAAGCATAAAGGGCATTACAGTGGAAAGCCTGCTGTTGTTGCCGATAACGTGCTTGATAGGCAATTTACGGTAGCTAAACCGAACAGATACTGGGTCACTGACATTACCTACATCCGCACTCATGAAGGCTGGCTCTACCTTGCCGTCGTTTTAGACTTATACTCTCGCGCTGTGGTTGGTTGGTCGATGAGTTCTCGTATGGAATCAGAACTCGTTACTCAGGCACTGCTAGCAGCAGTATGGCGACGAAAACCCAAAAAGCAGGTGCTTATACATTCAGATCAAGGAAGTCAATTTACAGGCTATGAGTGGAGTGACTTCTTAACAGAGCATAATCTCAAGGCCAGCATGAGTCGTCGAGGAAACTGCCACGACAATGCCGTCGCAGAGAGCTTCTTCCAGCTACTCAAGAGAGAACGAATAAAGAGAAAAATTTATACAACACGTGAACATGCAAGAGCCGACATATTCGATTACATCGAAATGTTTTATAACTCTAGACGCAAGCATGGCGAAGCGAATAATATGCCTCCACTGGCTTATGAAAAGCTAGAAAAATTCAAACGAAAATCTGTCTAGTAAAGTCTGGTCGATTCAGCCTCCTAAAAGCCATAACTGAATTGAACAGCGAAGCGTTTGTCATCAGGACCATCGGCAACATCCGTATCCTCATAACCAACCTTGATGACCGAACGAGGATCCAACCAGTAATTAAATCCAAGCATCCATCGCTTTGCCTCGTCTACCTTGTTGGTCTGTGCATGCTCAATGACAATTTCACTACTACCAATCCCATTGATAATGGTGACCAATAAAAAATGTCCCTTGCAAGAACAACCCATTGCGAGAAAGTGAATTAACAACTTCCTCATGGTCTTGCTCAATAAACGCTTCCGTTTTTGTACGAATATACTCTCCTCTTACCATCAGATGCGTACTGATGAAATTAATGTCAACACCATTTGCTTTAATATCTAACTGGCTGTTTTCGTCATACGCACCTTGGTAATAGGAAGTGCCGATTTCAATTGAAGGGAGTAACGCAACGGCAAGCCGACCACCAAACGCCTTGTTACTATTGTTGTCTGAGCTTGTCGCTTCGAATTCCACTTCAGGAAAAGTTTCTGTGTGTTCATCCCCGTCTGTATCCGGATCTAATGAGTTAGCAGGTGAAGACAAACGAGCAAGGGCGATATTGTGGTCGTCATCAACTTCCTCTTCATCATGAGATGTTTCAGAACTAGGCCCATTTGTCATAAAGACATCCAGAAAAACCTTGGCTGAACCCACTTGATAGACTTGTTGTGCTGCAATACCAATATCGCTCAAAATCGGCAACATAGGATCCATTGCTTGACTAGAGCCGTGTGCACCATATATTCCAGGAGTCCATATGCTGCGATTTATCCAACTGGGATGCCAGTTGGCACTAAATTGGCCAAACGGTAATAGAAATTTCCCCGCTGTAATCGTTGTATTGTTGTATTGTTGTTCACAAAATAATGGATATCAGCATATTCAAGTTCGGTTTGGGTCTCACCATTTTCATTGATACTTACTTCAAGTTCCGCCTCTACATGCATCTTGTCATTTAGGTTAAACAAAAAGATTGGTACAAAGCGCGTTGAAAAACTGTCAGTACCCGCGACATCGGCAGTTTCATATTTTACATCTCCGTATCCAACAAAGACGAATCGATCATTGGATTGTGCCGCATGCGCTGGCGTTTGCCAGACGATAGCAGCCGAACAAAAAGTCACTAATTGTATTGTTTTAACCATCCGCATAGCATTTTCCCACTCTATTTTTTGCGATTAATTAACGTAATATTTTTTAATCACTTAGCTGCGTATTTAATATAGGTTGTATCCTATTGGTATGGGTTTCCCACTTCTTGATTTGGATCAATCTTTTCAAATAAGTAGATTACAAGATGATTACATTTTCGTAATAAAACCATTTACTTACTTAAATTTTTCCTCATTTCAAATATGAACCAGCACAAATATTTCTCTGGCTAGACTGGACATAAAAATCACAAATAGATTGAGTTCATTTGGCATAATTTAGGCGTCAATTTTTGACTATGAGCACGCGAACGCGAGTTGGTAAGGAAACTAAATTTTGTTTAATGCTTTGATTCCATGTATGGGCCGAACATTAAAATTGTGTGCTGCAGTGGTCGATTACTGTCGACCATTGTTGGATCATTTCGTTGAATTAAATTTGCGGCTATGGTCGTGCAACCACGAAGTATTTCGTATACTAGTGCTTGCCCAGCCAGAAAATCCTGCTCGACTGTCCCACTCTCAAGTCGATTTTTGACACCATCATTTACGGTGAACTAACGTTTTTTTCGACTACCCGGTGGCGAAGAATGACAACTCCACGGCTTGTGCTTTGCATTTTCCCTGATGTTTTCATCGACAAATTGATAATAACCTTCTTTAAAATTCGTCCACCAATCATGAGATATATCGCCGCCGTTTAGCTTCACTATGTTTTCAATACCGTCAAGTTCACAATGGGTTACGTCATAGCCTATATGTAAGGTCTGTTTATGACCTTCAAAAGAAACAGCGTCGACACCAAACGCGGCATCGATATCGCGAATAATAGCGCTGATTTTAGTGTCATCAATGTTCGTCAATTTAAGGTGGCGAAGCACTAGGTTCGCCTCTGATACACCGACTCTGTGTTCTAAGTCGCTCATAAGATGTTTTCTCCTTTTTCCATTGCACTTAAAATCTACTAGTTATATTTTGGCTTGCTTAATAAATGACTTCCATTGCTCTATGCGCGGAATAAACATTGGCACATGTGCTTTGTAAGCCAAATATTCTCCCCCAAATTCAGCAATCACTTTTTTCTCTTCGCGCAAAGACAGACGATAATAAATAAAAACAATTATTGGAAAGAGTGCCACTGAAAATAAAGTAGGCCAATGCACAACGCCTTCGCCAAATAGCGCAATACACAAGCCTGTATATTGGGGATGTCTTGCCAACGCGTACAAGCCATCTGTCACTAATTTTTTCTCTTGTCGCGCTTTATAAACTTGGCGCCAACCTTGAAAAAACAGGCCAATACCCAAGAATAATAAAATGTATCCCAAGACCATTGAGATCATCATGCCAGTCTCTCCCACACCTAAAAGAGACGACCACAAATTGGCACTAAGCTCAGTTCTATCCAGACCTCCAAAACGTGCCAAGAGGTAAATGGTCAATGGAAAACCATACATTTCGGCATACAAGGCAATGATAAAAGCTTGTACTACGCCCGCCCCTGCCCACTCGTGCCAAGATGAGGGTGCCATATACTTATATAGGTACCAAGACGCAACGACTATCATGATCAGCGCTAAAATCCATATACCTGAATGTGCTATCGGTTCGTTCATAAATCTATCTCCACTAGTAGATAGTCAAAACACGCATTGCTGCTATTTCGCTTTGCTACCAAAAAAATTATACAACGGCACCCAAATAAGGGTGATAAACCAGCCGTACATATAGCTCTCTACGAGCCCTAAAAAGAAACTTTGCCAGCTAAGCCATTCAACGCCTGGCAACAACTTTAACCAAACGTCATACATGGCGCTTTGTGGAAACAACAAGCCAAACGCGACGCAAAGGACAAAACTGATGCTGATAAACAGACTACTTGCATGACCAAAGGCCATTAATGATATTTTATGGGTCACGATATCGCTCCTGCATTGTTAAGTTTATCGATATACTTTTCGGGTTGTTGGTCAAACTCGTCAAGACAGTGCTTCGAGCAAAAGCGATAAAGCTCCCCCTCGTGCAGTTTCCCGTATCCTTGTTCTGGCTCCACAACTTTGTGGCAAACCGGATCTATGATGGGTTCCACTTTGTTCGAACTTGTATCTTTATGATAACCATGTGACATATGTGATCCACAACCCAAACGCATCATCAGGTAGAAGAAAACCGCAAATAACAAAAATGAAAATACGCCGTCCATTTATCACCTCCTAGTTAAGTTGAGCAATTGGGCTCAGTTCTTTTACTGTTTATAGAATTGAAGAATGCTTATATTCCTCGACTCATTCGAAAATCAACTCACCCACATACATTTTCATTTGGCAGTGAAAAGCGTGCTGTCCCGGCTCTGTGGGCGGTATCGATACAGTCACTTTTTTGTTTAAGGTCAAGCTTGCATTGATATCCAAATCTGGGATTTGTAAAGACTCAGAGCAAGGGGATGAATCTACCCTCGTAAATGTGAGCATTGCTTTTTGATTGGCTGGCAGCCTTATTTTCGAGGGTTGATAAACGCCATCTTTAACTAATATTTCAATCGCGCCATCTTGTATGGCGACACTGGCGGATTTATATATCCAAAACCACCACACAATAAGCGCGATAAGTGCTGCTCCTGCTAAATTTATCCACAACATAATTCAAACCTCCTAGTGATCTTTTGCTTTAAAAAAGCGCAGACGATTGGCATTAGTTACTACCGTTAATGACGAAAATGCCATAGCAGCGCCAGCTATTATGGGGCTTAATAACAAACCAAAGAATGGATATAAAATACCGGCCGCTATCGGCACACCTGCCACGTTGTAAATGAATGCGCCAAACAGATTTTGTTTGATGTTTGTTAAAGTCGCTTTGCTCACAGCAATAGCATCGGCTAAGCCATGCAATGAACCGCGCATAAGGGTGATATCAGCGCTCTCAATGGCGACATCAGTGCCAGTGCCGATGGCGAAACCAACATTGGCGTGTGCCAAAGCAGGCGCATCATTAATACCGTCGCCGGTCATGCCGACTATTTCGCCCTCTTTCTGCAATTGGGCGACTTTGTTCGCTTTATCCTCTGGCATGACTTCAGCGACAAATTCTGTGATCCCTACTTTGCTCGCAATGGCTTTTGCCGTTAAGCGGTTATCGCCAGTTAACATAACAATGCGGATCCCATTACTCTGAAGGCGTTTAATGGCCTCGATCGAGTCTGTTTTAATGGGGTCAGCGACCGCTATTACGGCAGCTATTTTATTGTTAATAGCAAAGTACATCGGGGTTTTAGCCTCTTCGGCAAGTGTTTGAGCTCTGTCTATGAACGCTCGAATGTCTATGCTGCGTTCTTTCATTAGCTTTTCGTTACCAAACAACAGCTGACTGTCATCAAGTACCGCTTCTACGCCTTTACCAGCAATTGAAGCAAAAGCACTAACTCTACGCGCTTCAATACCTTGTTCTTTAGCGCTTTCTAAAATGGCCATTGCCAGAGGATGCTCAGAGCCCGCTTCAATACTCGCAGCAAGCATTAATACATGCTGTCTAATTTGCCCCTCAGCTAATAATAGGTCGGTAACCTTTGGAGCACCTTCGGTGATGGTGCCCGTCTTATCAAGGATCATGGTGGTTATTTTTGACGCTGTTTGCAGCGCTTCACCGTTTCGGATCAACACGCCAGCTTCTGCAGCTTTACCCACCCCAACCATTACCGACATGGGTGTAGCCAATCCCAGCGCACAAGGGCAAGCGATGATCAGCACTGTGGTTGCCGACACAATCGCAAATGCGACTGCTGACGAGGGGCCAAAATTTAGCCATGCTAGTGCACTAAGCACCGCGATAATCATAATTACCGGGACAAAGTACGCTGAAATCACATCCGCTAAACGCCCTATTGGTGGTTTAGAATTCTGCGCTCTTTTAACCATATTGATGATTTGCGCAAGCGCAGTATCTTTGCCTACACGCGTCGCTTTAAATACAACTGAACCAGACTTGTTAATGGTGCCAGCCACCACTTTGTCTCCATCACTTTTCTCAACGGGCATAGGCTCACCCGTTAACATGGATTCATCAACCGCCGTATGCCCTTCAACTACTAAGCCATCAACGGATATTTTTTCACCTGGACGCACCCTAATTAAGTCATTGAGCAACACATCTTCTATCGGGATATCAATATCTTTGCCGTCTCTAACCACCCTTGCAGTTTTGGCTTGCAAACCAATTAGTCGTTTAATCGCTTCTGAGGTTTTCCCACGCGCTTTTACCTCTAGTGCTAAACCTAGATTAATTAAACCAATGATCATGGCGGTCGCTTCAAAATAGACATGACGCGCCATTTGCGGCAATAGTTCTGGAACGGCAACGACCACCATCGAATATACCCATGCGGTGCCCGTCCCAAGTGCAATGAGCGTATCCATATTGGCTGAATGATTTTTTAACGAATTCCACGCGCCAATATAGAAATGCTTGCCTGAGAAGTACATCACGCCAAGTGTTGCCAAACCAACCGCTAACCATCCAATTCGCTCACCTGTGGTATTGACCGTCATCTCGCCTATCATGAGGCCATATATCATCAGTGGTACACCGAGTAACAGCGCAATAGTCATGTCTCGCATGAGCTTTTTATAATACTGCCAATCGGCTTTTTCTTTTTCGTCTAGCGCTTCTTCTTCTGAACCACTGGTATCCACTTTTGCGTTATACCCAGCAATTTCAACTGCCGTAATTAGGCTCGCGTCCTTAACGTTGCCAGTAACAATTACACTGCGTTGTGCGAAGTTCATATCTGCACTTTTCACGCCCTTAACAGCGCGCAGTGCTTTTTCAATTTTAGTCACGCAGCTAGCACAACTAGCACCATCAATAATTAATTGGTGTTCTTCTGTTTCAGCGGCGTTAACACTGTTAAGCGCGTCAACCTTACCTTGCTGAATCTCGTCTTTATTAGGTGTGACTTCTCCGCTGGGGTCTTTTTTATTGCTGCAGCATGAGTGTTTAGCTTCACTCTCGGCATTGTTTGTTTTACTCATTAAACCCTCCATTTAAAACGGTTAAGTGTTTTTATTTATATAGATTACTGGTTCTGTTTTTCATTTTGCATAAGCCCGAAATCTTCAATCAAATGGCAGACAACATTATTACAGGGCGCTTTGTCCGGCATTTTTTCCCATGTCTTGACTGCGTCCTGCATTCGGTCTCGCAGCTTGGCCATTTCAATAAATCGTTGTTCCGTTTCCTGCAGCCTTTTTTCAATTAACACTCTAACCGTTGGGCAAGGTGTTTTACCTTCATCCGACTCGGAAAAGATTTTTGCTATATCACCAATGGAGAAGCCTAAATCGCGGGCGCTTAGAATGAATCGAAGACGACTTTGTTCAGACCTATCATAGAATTTATAACCATTCTTCAATGCCTTTGATGGACGAAGTAAGCCAATCCTCGTGTAATATCGGACGGTGTCTTTTTTTATGCGGAATGTGTCAGCTAATTCTGTCACTTGCATATCAGGCTCCTTTTGAACTTTGTTTACATCTCCAATTCAAGAAATAATGCTTGTCTTAGGTACTGTTGCTGCAGGATAAACCTGTGAGTTGCTCACAGGTCAATATTTATTTTTAACCTTATGGTGCTGACATCGACCAAACAACCACTAGCACTCAAATTTCTGAAAGGATTATTGAACCGGAGGCTTGAACCAATCATCAGAAACTTTGTTTTTACGTTTTACCAATAAACAAGATGCTAGAGGAGTTACGGTGGCACACCACTGATTCGACGGCCTGATCCGCTTGCTACAAAACCCAACCAACTATCAATGTCGACGTGATTGCAACCTCATTAAAAAGCATTTAGAGCACTCCGTTACTCGCGCAGATGAACTTTACGATTTAGGTTCAAACTCAACGATATCATTTGCAAGAACATTCCCACTTACGATAGTGGCGTCAGCAAAATGCTCATTTTTTATGCCTCCTAATCTTACTTTCCCCACATACTCTCTGGAGTAACCTGATTCACCTTCTGTGATCACGCTTTCATCATAAACAGCGCGATAGACGCTAAAGATCTTATCCACTTGCAGATTGTTAGTATTCGAAACGCAAACTACCAACTCGTTTCCGTTGGTTGATACAACCTGACCGCTCATGATGTAATCATGATAAATTTGACTTGCACAGCCTCCTAAAAAGAATAAAGAAACTGTTAATACCGTTAGTATTTTAGTGCTATTTTTCATGAACCTTTCCTCGCTAATGCTGATAAAAATTTCGTTAAGTGTACGTTGTAAAAATCTTATACATCGCGAAAGCAAGCATACTGAGGTGGCTGTCAACTTACATGATCTACATCAATGATTTACGGCAATTGCATTACCATTCAATTACATTTTTGTAATGAAAACATCGTGATAAATATCTAGCTAGCGTAACGAACCATGTTACCTACAATCAATTGGACCAATGTATATGCGTAATTTTCCATTTATCGTCGTGCTTCTTCAGCGTAATCGTTTCATTACCTATTCGGTCAATATTTTTATCTTTGTAGGTCCCTTTTACGCTGCTTCTTGATATCGATATTGCTACAACATCGAATTGAGTAACATGGTGTTCAATAGACTCAATTGTCATTGCTTTTAAATATTTCATATCAGATAGCATATGATGACTCGCATACTCCTGTGCGCTTCTTTCAACGCCCTTTCCTTCGAGTATCAATACGTCATCAGCAAGCAAACCACGGGCGGTTTGCGCATCACCGGTTTCGAGAGCTTTATGAAACGCTAACACAGTCTTGCCAGCTGACGTTTCAAGACCAGTGAACATCGTCGATTTTGTATCTTTATCCGCGTCATTTTCATGAGAAAATACTGACCCACTCAACAGAATAAGAGTGAAAATTGTAAGGAGCTTGGGTTGAATAATGTGTTTCATATATATGACCTTTAATAAATAAATTAATAAGTTAACAGTGGCACCCGATTACATCGGTGGCCCAACTGCTGTTGTGACAACGCTAGTAGTGATTAATACGAGCAGACCTACACACGCTTCAGCAAATATAGAATGTCTTAATTTTATGTGTCCATTTTCTTTTTGTACTATGTGAGGTACGAGAAAAAACTTATGCGCGAACGCAAAGACGAGCAGCATCAAAACGCCGGAAATTTTGAGCATGAAAAGTTGACCATAGGGGCTATAAAAAAGCGCATCGATGTTTGGCAATAGCTGCACCAACATTCCTGAACCGACAATCAGCAATATAGTCACTCCCCATGACGCAAAACGACCAAACCTGTCCATCAATACATAAAGTTCGTTTCTGTTAAAGGAGGTACATGCATTTATCAATGGCAAGAGGGAACCAAGCCATGCAAAGGCCACCACAACATGCAGGGTAATAAGGGCGATACTTCCAAACCCAAGCGTATTGGTATGTCCAGAAAGGGTAAATGAAGCGCTGAGCAGCAATATTACTATAAGAGCAAAGAGCCCAAATAAAACTAACTCGGTCTTACTATTCAGAGGATTAGTTAGCCTTAATATATAAATCATCATAGCTGCTGCTAAGACAAACGCTATTGCTCTAACAAGGGTCAATGTGCCAACTGAGCTAACCCAAAGCATATTAAGCATAATGGGTTCAGTCATTCCTTTTAAACCTGTTTCGGACATGTTTCCCACTTGCACGAAAAAGTCAAAAATGTTAGCGATCAATCCAACAGTAATAAATAAAACACCATACTGGCTAATGCTTGTTTGCCATTGTCTAACAACATAGTAGCGAGTTGGTAGAGCATCGAGGTGCGTAAATAAAAGCATCATTGAAAAACCACCAATGGCCGCCGCTATGCCTAAATACACCAGGAATTTATTCAATATGAGTAATGTTGTCCAAATTTCTGGTGTCATGATAGTTCCCTGTTAATGGTTGTTATGCTCTGAGTGATCCATCTTTTTGTATTTCATATCTTTCATCCCTTTCATTTTGTCCATTGCATGGACCATAAACGAAAAGTCTCCCTTCATTTTATGCCCATCATCACCCATGATTGTCCAAGATACTTTGTAGGTACTTGGCATTAACATAGGCAAATTGTAGGAAAAGGTGCCACTTGCCTCCATGCTTGGTTTGAACGCTGTTTCGATAGGCTCTCCTTTAGTATTAGCGATAGATAAGCTCACCAAACGAACAGGATTACCAAACGTCACTTCTATCACTTCAGGACTTTTCATCAACATGGCATTGTTAGCAGGCATAGATGATGTTAGTCCTGTATGCGCTAAAACAGACATGCTGGTCATTGCTGCGAATATTATTGCGATATATTTTTTCATTTTTTTCTCACTTAGTTATTGTTTAAATTTAAGGGTTAAAAGTTGTCATCTAATTTGTGTATTTGCCTCCTTTTCCACAGCAAATAAATAGCGGGCAATACCAGCAAGGTAAGTAACACAGCACTCATCATGCCTCCTACCATCGGTGCGGCAATGCGACTCATAACTTCTGCACCTGTGCCGGTTCCATACAATATAGGTAATAGGCCCAGAATAATGGCCATCGCTGTCATCATCACAGGTCTAACTCGAAGTCCAGCGCCATGCAACACTGCTTCTGTCAATTCAGCATCACTTGGTTTGGTGTTGTCCTCTCGGCAACGCTCAAGTAGCGCGTTGTACTCTTGGTTGAGATACACGAGCATAATGACGCCTATTTCAACCGCGACACCTGCTAGTGCAATGAACCCAACGCCGACTGCAACAGAGAAGTTAAATCCTTCGAGATACATCAACCAAATACTCCCCACCATGGCTAAGGGCAATGTACCCATAATAATGGCAACCTCAGTCACGTTTCTAAAATTCAAATACAGCAGAATAATAATGATAGCTAGCGTGAGTGGTACCACATAAGTCAGTTTCTCTTTGGCTCGCTGCATATATTCGTATTGACCTGACCACGTGATTGAGTAACCTGCTGGCAATACCAATTGATCGCTTACCGCTTTTTGGGCGGCCACTACATAGGTGCCAATGTCTACGCCATCAATATCGACAAATACCCAACCATTTAAGCGCGCGTTTTCACTTTTTATGCCTGGAGGCCCATCTTCAATGTACACATCGGCAACATCTGCCAGAGCGATGCGTTTACCCTGTGGCGTTATTATTGGCAATAGGGATAATGCTTGAGGTGACGAACGATATGACTGAGGGTAGCGGACGTTAACCGGGTATCGCTCTAGCCCTTCAACGCTTTGCGTCACATTCATGCCGCCTACAGCGCTTGCCACAACCGACTGAATATCAGCGATATTCAAGCCATATCGTGCCGCTCTTTCGCGCTGAATATCGACCTTCACATAACGACCGCCTGCAACGCGTTCGGAATAAACAGAAGCTGTCCCATCAACCTTCGTTAAGATTGTTTCAATTTGCTGCCCAATCCCTTGTATTTCTGTAAGTTCGGGACCGCCAATCTTTATTCCCACAGGGGTTTTGATACCAGTTGCTAGCATGTCAATACGGGTTTTGATTGGCATTACCCAGGCGTTCGTCAGACCCGGAAAGTCGATCAAACCATCAAGTTCTTTGATTAGGTCTTTGGTGGTAAGCCCTTCGCGCCATTCATCATGAGGCTTCAATTGAATGAAGGTTTCAATCATAGTCAGAGGTGCGGGATCAGTTGCCGTATCCGCTCTGCCCACTTTGCCAAACACCGTTTCCACCTCTGGAACGGTGTAGATCAACTTATTGGTTTGTTGTAACAATTCACGCGCTTTACCAATAGATATCCCCGCATACGTGGTTGGCATATACATCAAGTCACCTTCATCCAATGGTGGAATGAACTCACTACCAATTTTATTAATTGGCCAAAAGCCAATCACTAAGACCACTAATGCACCTAAAAGCGTTAGCTTAGGGAAACGAAGAACTGTTTTGAGTGAAGGCATATACAACCACGATAAACCCTTGTTCACTGGGTTTTTGTGCTCTGCGAGTACTTTGCCTCTTATAAAATACCCCATCAACACAGGCACAAGCGTAATCGCTAGTGCAGCCGATGCAGCCATCGCGTACGTTTTAGTAAAGGCCAGTGGTGCAAACATTCTCCCTTCTTGCGCTTCGAGGGTAAACACAGGCACAAAACTTACCGTTATAATAAGTAGACTAAAGAACAGTGCAGGCCCTACTTCTGTAGCCGAGTCCACTACAATCTGCCAACGGTTTTCTTTCGTAAGTGGCGTGCGCTCCATGTGTTTGTGCATATTCTCAATCATGACAATAGCACCGTCAATCATGGCCCCAATGGCAATCGCGATACCTCCTAGAGACATAATATTCGCGTTGATACCTTGAAAATACATCACAATAAATGCCGCTAAGATACCTACCGGTAAACTCACTATTGCCACGAGTGACGACCGCACATGAAATAGGAAAGCCACACATACAAGCGCCACTACCGCGAACTCTTCTAAGAGTTTAAAGCCTAGATTGTTAACAGCACGCTCTATTAAGGCTGAACGATCGTAGACAGTGACAACTTCAACACCATCAGGAAGCCCTTTTTTGAGTTCCTCGAGTTTTGCTTTAACGCCATCAATCGTTTTCTGTGCATTTTCGCCATAGCGCATGACAACAATACCACCCACGGTTTCGCCCTCGCCATTAAGCTCGGCTATACCGCGGCGCATTTGTGGGCCAATTTGTACATCGGCAATGTCCTTTATTAAAAGTGGTGTTCCATTGTCATTGACACCAAGTGGGATCAACTCTATGTCACTTTTGTTCTCGATATAACCTGTTGCTCGAACCATGTATTCAGCTTCGGCCATTTCAATAACTGATGCACCGACCTCTTGATTACCTCGCTTAATTGCCATTTGTATGTGCGATAAGGGTATGCCATACGCCCTTAGTTTTTCAGGATCAACGCGAACTTGATACTGCTTGACCATGCCGCCAATGGCGGATACTTCCGAAACACCGGATACTGTTTGTAACTCAAATTTTAAAAACCAATCCTGTAAACTGCGCAATTGACTAATATCGTGTTGGCCGGTTTTATCAATCAGAGCATACAAATACACCCAGCCTACACCGGTCGCGTCAGGCCCTAACTGCGGTCTTGCGTTATCAGGTAAATTAGGTGCAACTTGGGACAAATACTCGAGTACTCGGCTTCGTGCCCAATACAGATCGGTATCATCATCGAAGATAATGTAAACGTAAGAATCACCAAAAAATGAATAGCCGCGCACCGTTTTAGCCCCAGGAACCGATAACATTGCGGTGGTTAGTGGGTAGGTAACTTGATCTTCGACAACCTGTGGTGCTTGTCCAGGGTAACTTGTTTTTATGATGACCTGCACATCTGACAAATCAGGAAGTGCGTCCACAGGCGTATTTTTTACCGTAACAAGACCGCCACCGACGATAATTAATGCCAAAAGCAATACAAAAAATCGATTGGTAACAGACCATCTTATAATGGCTGCAATCATTAGTGTTGTCCTCCATGGCTAGAGTGATCGACTTCCATTTTCGTTGTATCCGGTTTGGCAGACTTATCCATATCATTCATATTATGCATGTCATGCATACCGTCCATATCATCCATGTTTTCCATCTGTATCATATTGCCATTTTCATCAACAATATGGATGGTAGTGACCAAGTAGTCACCAGTGTCTAACTTAGTAATTTGGAGGTGCAGTGACATCCCTGCAGATAACTGTGAAATATCAATGTCATCTGCGACATTGAAATCCATGGTCATGCTAGGCCAGCCCCAATCTTCAATCTCTGCATGATCGAGATTAACCATACGGTGTTCTATCATTACGCTGTTTATGGTTGCTGTTGTCCACACCATGGTAGGCGCAGCATCTGGCTCTTCCATTCGTTTGAAATCTGATGAAATACTGCTTTCTGAGTCCAACAAGAACTGCGCCGAGGTGACAATGCGATCATCGTTATTCAAGCCCGCTAAAATTTCCGTATATTCATTCACAATATTGCCTACTTCAACTTCAACTGATTTGAAACGACCCTCGCCTAATGCCAACACGACTCTATCTTGTGTGCCTGTGCGTATAACTGCTTCGGTAGGAACCAGTAAGTTTTCATCGTCTAAGTCAGAATGAATGGTCACTTGAGCAAACATGTTTGGTTTTAAGAAGTAGTCTGGATTTTCAAACCTTAGACGTGCTTTCAATGTTCTTGTTTTTTCGTCGAGCGTTGGGTAAACGTAGTCGACTTGCCCTTGCCATTCTTTGCCTGGTAAATACTCTAAGGTCATCGTTACGGCTAACCCTTCTTCAATCAGATTAGATTGACGTTCAAATATTTCAGCATCTACCCATACTTCGTCTAAGGCACCAATCGATAAAATAGTGATACCAGGTTTTACATAAAAACCTTGTCTAACATTGAGATTATCTACAAAACCAGTTTGTGGGGCAGTAAAGGTAATTGTGTGTTGCACTTTACCAGTATTATTCAATTTTTTAATAGCTGACGCCGGCATTTGTAGGGCTTCTAAACGCGATGATGCTGCCTCAATAAGATTCTTATTGTTGCGAGTGCGTGCGAGTAAATACTCTTCTTGCGCGTTGACTAATTCAGGAGAATAAAGCGCGTATAGTGGCTCACCTTTTTTAACATAATCACCGGCGGCTTTAACGTAAAGATTATCAATCCACCCCTCTACGCGAGGATGAATGTGAACGAGGGTGTCTTCGTTGTATTGCACATAGCCCACTGTTCTGATGGGCACATGTAAGGCCTTTTTCTCAACTTTAGCGGTTCTTACACCCAAATTATTTTCCACATTAGGATGTATTTTTATCGTTCCAGGACTATCAGCATTGTTACCACCGTCGTCATAAACGGGGATCAGGTCCATACCCATCGGAGACTTTCCAGGCGTATCTCTTCTATAGTTAGGATCCATTGGCGCGACCCAATACAAGGGTTTGTCCGCGTCAACGGTACTATCAGAAGGACTGTTGTGGCTTGTCGGCATCATGTAGGTATAAACAAGCGCAGTAATTACTGCACCTGCAAACAAGCCTATGGCAAGCGTGCTAGTGTTTTTCATTATTTCTCTCCGAAACGAGTATTGGCGATTGATGGCTCATCGCTAAAAAAGTAGTTTAATTGTGATTGGGACTTGAGTAAGTCTACGTCAATGTTGAGAGCATCTATTCTGGCGTTTAGATCAGCTATTCTCGCCCTAACAACTTCAGCAAAATCACCGTCATCGTTGGTATATGCGGTTAATGAAGCCTCTGCTTGGTCACTCATTTGTATTAATATATCGGTTTGGTACAAGGCTTCTCGTTGCTGCAGTCTTCGGTGAGCGGCATAGGCTGATTGTAGTTGCGATAGTAGTGACCTTAGGGCGAGCCTTTTTTCAGTTTTGATCGCCTCAGTTTGACTGATGGCCGCGGACACTTCTTGGTCTTGTTTATTGCCTGTAAACAGAGGAACATCAAAAGTTACTCCAACAGAGATAAAGTCAGGTCTGCTGCGCCCTAGCTGGTCGTCTTCGCGATAAGCATAACTTGCATTAACTCCCCATTGCGGTTTGTATTGCTGTTTGGCTAAGTCTATACCGGTATTACTTGCTTCAATCTTTTGCTCTATTGCCAGCACAGCGGGGTGATTATTCAGCAACTCTGCTAATATATGGATATTGCCGTTTTCTAACTCTTTCGTGGCATTCAAATATAAGCGCGGGATTGTTGGTGCTTTTGCAGGTAGGTCAACATGTTGCTGGTAACGCTGCGTATTTGTAAACCAAGTCTGGTCATCCAACAACCATTCTAATAGTTCTGCTGTTGCTTGTTCTTTTTGAGAATGCAGTTTGGTAAGTCTATCTTCAAGTCTGGTCAGTTCGAGCTGCGCTCTCACAATGTCCTGCTGGCGTACTTTGCCGACAGCGGACGAGTAACTGGCTTGTGCAATTTCGCCTAACTGTTCGAACAAGGCTCGGTCTTGCTCAATCAATGCAATAGTTTGCTGTGCGCGAAATATCTCTAACCACTTCATTGATACTGTCAGCGTTGTTTTAGCTATTCTATCTTGACGCATTATTGGATGCTGTTTGGCAAGCTCTTGCAGTTGCTTACGACGGATATCCAAACTATCTCCCCGTGAAAACATTTGCGACACGCCTGCTTTTAGCTGGGTCATAGGCTCTTGGTCAAAAGCAAACCCATCGGTAGGCAAGTTCGCTAAGCCAATCGACATAACTGGGTCAGGTAAACTAGATGCCGCAACGCTGTTTGCCATTATTGCTTCCTCACTATACTCGCTCCCCTTCAACCAAGGGTCTTGTTTGACGGCCGCCGTTATAGCTTCTTCTAGGGTTAAGATACTTGAGTCAGCAGCAACAGCATGGGCAGCAACTAATATAAACGTTGCTATTGACATCAAAGTTATGAAAGGTTTCATCAAAATTGCTCCTCGTAAGTCGCTATCTCTGCGTAAACTGTTGCGCTACCGTCGGCATGCAAAAGGAGGATTTGATAAGGCATAAAACGTTCTCCCATTTCCATTCCAGGCGAACCAACAGGCATAGCAGGCACTGATAAGCCAATACTATTCGTAGGCACTTTAGCTAGGTATTGTTTGATGTATTTCGAAGGTACATGTCCTTCAAACACGTAACCGTCTTTTGACTCTGCTGTGTGACAAGAGCGATAGTTAGGCGCAATGCCTTTGTCTTCTTTTAGATCGTTTAGATATGTTATGTTGTTAGCCGAAATGTCAAATCCGCTCTCTTCGGCATGAGTTATCCATTTTTGGCAGCAGTTGCATGTCCTGCTTTTAAATACAGTCAGCTCAATGGGGGTTGCCAGTGTTGAATCATTTGTGGCTATTTCAAGTGTGTCAATATCAGATGCGTCTGAGCATGCAGTCATTATCAAAACCGATGCAAATATGCTTGCCTTCATTAGTAACAATATAGAAAATTTCATAGTGAATTCCTCTTCAATGAATTGTGTTTAGTATGATTAAGCGAAAACACCGTAGTAGCTTACAAAAGGTTATTTTCACAAAGTTGTTATTAAAAAACGGGAGTAACTAAACAGTAAGGCGCTTCGGAGGGCGTTGCAGTTGCGCGGGAAAGATACTTGTAAATGCTGAAATAAAAGAAGCCCCTTTTATTTCAGTGAAATTTGGTTCCACTGATAGATCGTCATCGATAAGTACAGCAATGGTTAATAAAGCGGCGGGGCAACAACAGTCCTTAGCGCAACAATTCAAGTCGCGACTATCTATTTCGTCATTATCCATTTCGCTTTTAGTGTCAGATGAACTGTAAGTATCCAGTTCGCTCATACTAGGCATCACCATATCGTCTTGCGAGCAAGGCATATTAGCAGCAGAAAATGCCTGTGCACTTTGCGATACAATCATCGTGATGATGAAAATGATGTGTATAAAACGTTTTGACAATTTAAGCTTATCCAAAGTTTCGAGGATTTAAAATACTCTATTAAATACAAAATTTGCATTCATGATCCTGACCGCAAATTTATATTACAGATTCAACCTGACACGATGATTACGTGCAGATTACAATTCTGTCATCAAGCCAATATTTAGTGCGTTTTTAACTTATACTGCGGGTTCGCGATTTGCTCATCTATGAAATTAAGTAGAAAACGCGAGCGCACACAAAAATTAGATGCTGTAGTCTAGTCTCATGAACTGGAGCTTAAATGAAAATACTGGTAGTTGAAGATGAACCCAAAACGGGCGATTACATCAAACAAGGTCTGTCAGAAGCGGGCTTCGTTATTGAATTGGTTAGAAACGGTTTAGACGGTCACCATAAAGCCATGGCAGGTAATTTTGAACTGGTCATTCTGGATGTGATGTTGCCTGACATAGACGGTTGGAAAATAATGAGCTCCTTACGAGAATCAAACAACCCCACTCCTGTATTATTTTTAACAGCCAGAGACAGTGTTAAAGACAGAGTTAAAGGGCTTGAGTTAGGCGCTGACGATTACCTAGTAAAGCCTTTTGCCTTTGCAGAATTACTTGCTCGAGTGCGCTCATTGCTACGGCGAAGCATTGCAGTACCAACCAATACCCTCGCAATTGCCGATTTACAGCTAGATATACCCTCTCGCATTGCCACTCGCGCAGGTAAAACCATTAATCTCACGACCAAAGAATTTACCTTACTTGAGCTCATGGTTAGGCGGCAAGGAGAAGTGCTGCCGCGATCACTAATTGCCTCACAAGTCTGGGACATTAATTTTGACAGCGACACCAACGTGATTGACGTGGCTATTAGACGTCTCAGAGCAAAAATTGACGATGAATTTTCTCCAAAGTTAATCCAAACTATTCGTGGTATGGGCTACAAATTATCAGCGGTCGACAATGAATAAGTGGTTTACTGTGCCTAACTCTCTTGCTTTTCGCACAACCAGCTTAGTTGGAATAACGGTCCTATTATGCTTTTCGGTGATGCATGCAATTGTCATCCATTCAATAGAGCAGCATTTTACCGAGCAAGATGCGTCTGAACTCAACGAAGTTTACCTGGCTGTTGATGCCAAGCTTAAAGAAGCAGCACTGAACAATACACCTCCTTCGGAAACCTTGTTTGAAGCGGTTTCTGGCCACCATGGTGTTTACTATCATGTTGAAAACGCACGAGGCGAAACACTCTTCTCAAGTAAGGACGCCGATTTTAGTTTTTTTCCTAAGAATTCGCCCACTTTAGAAACCGTAGCGCCTGATAATTTAATATTGTTTGAAGACACTCAGCATATGTTGCGTGCAACTAAGCTGGCAACGAGTGTCAGTTTAAATGGCCTAGAAGAAACGTACAGCATTATTGTTGCTTCAAATATGGAATTCCATATGACGTATATGGAAAGTTTTAAGAAGACGCTATGGCTAATTACTATCTTCGCAGCCATTGTGACGATATTGGCCGCTAGAGTCGCGATTTACAGAGGTCATTCGCCACTTCGAAACTTAAGTAGAAAAATTGAAACAATATCTGCTGACCATTTAGATGCGAGATTAAGCACAAATGGCGTCCCAACTGAATTAACGGTTTTAGTCGATTCATTCAATACTATGATCCAAAAGTTGGAAGATGGTTTTTTAAGACTGTCCTTTTTTTCCGCCGATATCGCACATGAATTAAGAACCCCAATCACTAATTTGACGACACAAACGCAAGTAATTTTAAACCGAGAAAGAGGCAACGACGAGTATACGGACATACTTTATTCGCATCTTGAAGAATATGAAAGAATGAGCAAAATGGTCAGCGACATGTTGTTGCTAGCGCAAACCGAGCATGGATTGATTACACCCAGTAAGGACAAAATAGCCGTTAACCAAGAGATAAAGGACTTAACTGAGTATTTTGAAGTGCTTTCTGATGAGAAAGATATAACGCTTACCGTGCGCGGCCCGCAAATTGAGTTAGTGTGTGATAAAACAATGTTTCGCCAGGCACTTAGTAATTTGATATCTAACGCAATTCGTTACTCACCTAACGATGATGAAATTGTTATTCAAACAAAAGACTCAACTGATGCCATCTCCATTTCGATAATTAACCATGGAGATATCATCCCTGAAGAACATTTGAGTCGTTTGTTTGATCGCTTCTACCGAACAGATTTCTCGCGCAAGCGAGATGGGCAAGGTGCGGGACTTGGCTTAACGATTGCCAAGTCGTTTATAAAAGTTAACGGGGGCGATATCTATGCAGAATCTTCAACCCAAAACACCTGCTTCACTATAAAATTCATGAAAAATAAAAAATAAAAAATATAATGTGCTGATAAAAAACGACTTACGTTTGACGTCAAGTAGATCAGCTGTCTATTATCGAATTCTTAACACTGGGGTGACAACTATTGGCACAAAATCTTGTTGAACTTGTCATGAATCCATCATAAAAGGCAATTCACAGTCACCGCAGATGATATTTAATGACGCCTTCCCATAAACTTTCGTATTGCAACCCGGGCAGATATGCTTTGTTCGCGTTTGGCGCTTGGCAACTTCACGGATGAAAAAAGAATCTGGCATAGCCGTGAAGTCCTCGCGCTCAGACGAAAATGAAACGTTCTGTAATCCATCGCTCAGCGATATGACATTTGCGTTTAGCATGTCGCTTGTATGCGCGCACTGTTCGACTAACGCATTTGGTTGTAATACTGGGCTATCAACAATGACCGGCTCATAAAGTTTCGGTAACGCCAAGCGGTCAACCCAGTTTAAATTGAATGTATCGTCTTGCAGAAGTACGTTTGCCGCTTGCATAAACGGGCCTTGCTTCATAATGAAGTCACTCATATTGCGTCCGACAATTGCTCCGCCCGGCTCTCCTGTATCTGAGGGCATCAAGCCTACATCCATCATCTTTTGCGCCCACTCTTTATTGTGGTAATGACCTTCGCTGGGCAGACCAAAATGAAATTACCATGCGTGTACCATCTCATGAACCAATGTCTGAAAAACCTCTATTATTCTTGATGAAGCAAAATAGGAAGGATTGATACTCAACTCACTGTAGAGCTCACCTTGCGCGTTCCCCCACCGCTTTGCCGCGAAGAATCCCATTGTAGATTCAAGTGGTCAATGCAACAGTTATACTAAAATACTGATTTGCATGAGGACTTTGGATGAAGCGAACAAAACGTACGTTTACTCAAGATGAGAGAACACTTGTTTTTGATTTATGGAAGCAAGGTGCTGGGTTCAGTGATATTGGTCGTATCATTGAGGCAAAGCCTGGCTCGGTCTTCACAATTTTACGTGAAGATGGTGGCATTAAACCTAGACCAAGGCGTCGTAATATTTCTCACCTAACACTTTCAGAACGAGAAGAAATCCGTGTTTCATTGTCTGCAAAGATGAGCATTAGAGCGATAGCTAAACAACTAGGCCGCTCTCCCTCGACCATATCGCGTGAAATCGCCAGAAATAGAGGGCGTAGATATTACAAAGCAGTTGATGCTGATAACCGTGCGAAACGCATGGCCAAGCGGCCAAAGCCAGGTGTTTTAGAAAAATACCCAGAGCTGAAAAAATTGGTTATAGAGAAGCTGGAGTTGAAGTGGTCGCCAGAGCAAATATCTGGTTGGTTACGTGTCGAGTATTCTCGGCGTAAGAAAATGCAGGTATCACACGAAACCATTTGTAAGTCATTGTACGTTAGAGCAAGGAATATCATTCATCACTCGTTGACTGAACATTTACGAAGAAATCGGCCTATGCGGCACAGCCGCTTTCATAGCCGTAAAGGAGACAGAGGCTCCATCAACATAGTTAACGGCATTTCAATTCACGAACGCTCTAAACATATCGAAAATCGACGTTCCCTCGGCCACTGGGAAGGCGACTTAGTAACCGGCTCTAAAAACACTCATATTGCCACATTGGTAGACCGGAAATCGCGTTTCACAATCATCTTGAAGTTAGCAGGAAAAGACGCAGATTCGGTGAATACGGCATTATTGGCGGTGTTTAAAAAAATGCCTTCTAAATACCGCAGGTCGCTTACTTGGGATAGGGGAATGGAACTGGCTAAACATAGCGTTTTAACAGCTGAATTTGGCATGCCAGTTTACTTCTGCGATCCACAATGTCCATGGCAACGAGGTACGAACGAAAACACTAATAGCCTTATTCGACAATACTTTCCTAAGAAAACGGATCTATCACTGCACTCGCAAGAACGACTCAGTGAAGTCGCAACTCAACTAAATGAACGACCAAGAAAAACATTGAAATTTAAAACACCGTCACACATGATTGAAAGGAGTGTTGCGATGTTCACTTGAACCTACAGCCGCGTACTTTGCGAGCGACCAAGAGTAAAGTACGCACTCATTAAAGTGTATGTGGGCAATTCAGAATAACCGTGATGTGTCGGGCACTTAAAGTCTCTCGTTCTGGCTATTACAAGTACCTCACCCGCGATATATCCGCACACCAGCAACGACGCAAACAGCTTCGTGAGCAAACCATGGTGCTCTTTGAGAAATTTCAAAAGCGCTATGGCGCGCCCAGATTAACGCGTGCATTAAAAGCTGAAAACGTGCCCTGCTGCGTTAATACGATAGCGAAAATCATGCAGCAGTTACAGTTACGCGCTCGCAACGGTAGAGCGTTTCGATATTCGCAATATAGCCACAGTAATGTACGCGTAAGTCAAAACGTATTGCGCCGGCAATTTGTGGCGACAAAGCCCAACACGAAGTGGGTCACAGACATTACTTACATTCGATTCAAAGGCCAATGGCATTACTTGGCTACCGTAATGGACTTGTACTCAAGAGCTATTGTTGGCTGGGCATTTGATAGTCATATGACCGAAGAACTTATTATACGAGCCCTCAATATGGCGATTAGTCGACGAGATATTGAGCCTGGGTTAATCATTCACTCCGACAGAGGTGTTCAATATCGCTCTGTGCGATACCAAGACCTGATAATGAGCATCGGTGCTGTATCCAGCATGAGTAGAAGAAGCAACTGCTGGGACAATGCCGTAATAGAATCATTCTTCAGTCGTATGAAAGTCGAACTCATATACGGGGAGAAATTCAACTCGCTTCAGGAAATCAAATCTTGTATCTTCGAATACATTGAGATTTTTTATAATCGCGTACGCCAGCATTCAACACTGGGTTACGTAAGCCCATATGAATACGAAGCGATGTAC
Organism: Alteromonas stellipolaris; assembly: GCF_001562115.1. NCBI lineage: Bacteria > Pseudomonadati > Pseudomonadota > Gammaproteobacteria > Alteromonadales > Alteromonadaceae > Alteromonas > Alteromonas stellipolaris. The sequence continues at coordinate 110,008 of NZ_CP013927.1, read as the reverse complement.
GCTTAACATGGATGTCCACTTTTAGTGGGTAAGACCAATTTCTTTCAAACAGCAAGGATGTAAATTTTGGTTCGGAATAGAAAAAATAAAGTGACAGTTGCTTACAGTTTTTTATTTCAATCAGACGCATCAGCTGAAAGTGGGTTTAAGGTTATTCAAGAGCGAACAGTCCCCTCAGAATGTTCTATCCGTTATACCAAGGAAGGCAAAGTTATTCTTCGTATCACTAGGCTTCTGGAAAATTCAGAACAAGCTCTATCTGACGTAAAAGAGGAATTGGAATCAGACCTTCAAAGGTATGGAGGTGAGTTTCAGAACTGGAAATATCACGTAATCAGCTCAAACGGATTATTGAAGCCTAAGGTCATAACTCACGCCTCTACTTTACTTGCCTGGTTAACCCCTCCTGGAGATGCAAGGAACTATCGCACCTACAAAATGCCTTTTTACTCATTAGTGTTTGTATTAGCACTAGGTTTAATTGTAGTTTTGTGGGTATGAAATATAACAATACGCTATTGTCACTCACGCTTCGTTCGCTGGGAGCTGGTATCGCCAAACAGGTTAAGTCCCACTTCCCAAACGCTTTTCAAGCAGACCTAGAAACCCAGAAAGATTCAGAAGAAAAGCTAGGCTCGTTTTCATCAGCGGCGGTTCTTATTGACAATCATAAGTTAACAATCGTGAATGCTTATACCCATTTCCATTGGCGCGGTCGTCGAAACAAAGCAGACTACGAAGCTATAAGGAACGTTTTTGCTTTAATTAAGGAAAACTTTAGCAGGGCAAAAAATCGGATACCCACTTATCGGGGCTGGTCTAGCTGGAGGCGACTGGACTGTTATTTCTAAAATAATTAGTGAAGAATTAGCTAACGAAGACCATACATTGGTGCAGTTTGTCTCCTAACAACTCAATTAACTCTTTCACTTCGTTCGCTGGATCGCATACACGCAGGACGGCTTCGCCATTATGCCCTACGTGCCTGCGCCCGCTATCGAAAAGTTAATGCCCGCTTTAGAGTAAATAATTCAATCGAAACTAAATGTCGGTTACGTCTGGTTATCGCTTATTGTCGTCTTTTGAATCTCTATGCTCCAACGACCACTTTAAGCTAAGATGACAGGCACTAGGACTAACTGAGGCAATTATATTTCGTATAGGTATTCCCAAGAATTTTTGTTTTTATATTCAATCAAATTCAAATAATCTTGGGTCCCCCAGAAAAAATCACCTATTTTAAATTCGATTCAGCAACATACTGTGTTTTAAAGTAACGCAGGCAATCCGCTACTATTTCATCTAGCAATGACTCTTCAGAATCCTTTTTGTCAGAAGATTGATTTTTTCTTAACCGCTCTAATTCACTTTCTATTGTGCCCGATGGATAACGCTTAACGAGAATTGCATGAGCAACATCTTCACCAATGGCCTTCCCTAGCTCGCGACGCACATAGTCATCTTCCTGTATCGAGTTTATACGCCATAAGAAAGAAGGGCTAACTGTCGACATAAGCGGATGCTGTACTACCCCACGTTTCGTTTTAAATATATTCAATGACATAGCACCTGCTGCACTTGGGGAGCGCATTTCATTCGCCAATATATATTCAAGAGATGGTTCTAAAGCAAATTTCTTCACAATCTCTTTTACGTTTGAGCTATTCCCTGCACCTAGGATTGTAAGTGTGTTGGCTAATTCAACGATATCGTCGGGGATTGCCTTAACTAGCTGCGTTGCTAATACAATGTCGATACCGCCTTTACGGCCTTCCAGCGTCATTGTATTGAGCATTGATTCAAAGGTAGGTATGTTCCCTCCCCTGTGCAATTCATCAGCACAAAAGCGCTTTGCTAAACGCCGTAAACGTTTGACCTCTTCGGCATATATGGCTTTAGCATCAATATCGAAAGTACCGACTGTCGATGGGATTTCCTTTAACTGGTCTGGATATAGGGTGATATCTTGCATCAATAAATTGGAAGCGAGAGTATAAAATACCGCATTCTGCTTTAGAGCTGCAGGCCCCTTCCCTCGGGTCACATCATCCAAATCAAGACTAATGATTTTTGCGCCTGACAAGTTCCACCTTGTTCGGCCTGACAGGATTGGATATTGCTCCATAGCTGCCTGAATTTTTCGACCGATATAGGCCAATAACGACTTGCCTTGAGGCGTTAAGTCTTCCCCGAATTCATGAATTAAGCTCTCATCATTGGTGAGCATAGCGAGATAAGGTAAATCGGGTACTGCTTGCTGCTGAGCCAACATTGAGGCTTTGCTTTTTTCTAAATATAAGAAGTCTGCTACGTCCCACCATAATACAAGTTTGCGTGGGGTATCAAAGAAGCCTAAGCGCTCTAATTCACTATCCACTTCCTTTATAACGTTTCTGCGATAATTTAGTGCAGTACGACGGTCTGCGGTTTTTTTGTATGCTGTTGTGATCAATGTATTGATGATGGCCATCGTTCCGTCATGAGGTAAATCTTTATCATCCGGAAGTGTTAGCGTAGTAAGCATGTCCTTAATGAAACCAATTTGAGTAGAGGTAGGACGACGCAACACTGGCAAAGTATCTAGAATATTCACCATGTATTCCACCGTATTTTGTATACGGTGGAATTGAGCAAGGTGAGCTTGGTTTCTGGGTAGTAAGCTTTTTACGTATGCAATAAACCCTGCTGAGGTATACCCGATGTCGATTTGTCTTAGGTAGGCAAGCTCTTTAAAATCCGGATGCAATATTAATGAGAAGTTATCGGCTGCTAACTCCCCTGATTTACCAAATCCCATTGGGCCCAAAATGACCTTTAACCAGTAGTTCATTTGTTTAGAAAAAGGCTGCGTAGGGAAAAGCTTACCATTAGGTGTTCTTAATAAGCGTGAACCTGAATCCCAAATTGAAGCAGGTTGGCTAAGGGGCATTATCTGTAAGGTTTCATTCAATTCATAGGGATTCGCTGCGGCTACTTTTCCACGAGATAAACCAGGAATGCCTGATATGTATGTTTCAACGGGATCACCTTCTACGTTCTCACATTCAACCTGCCCCCAATTTGAAAGGCGCTTGATAATAACCTCGCGTTGACGCTGTGCTTCACGCTCACTTTCACGTGACCATGTTGCCAAATGAATTTTAAGTGAAACAAACTCGGCATTGGCTTTGTCTTGTAAATTATAAAGGGCCTCTGCAGCACCACTCATTTGACTATTATGACGTTGAAAAGATAACAGGTTAGCAAGGGTTGAGCGCCAAGCTAATAGACCGGAACTTGAGGCGCTTAAGTCAAAGGTGATCCGGTATGCGATACCTTCTGACTTCAACTCGTTAAATAACTGTGCAAAAGGCACGGCGCGTTTCGGTAATAGCTTTACAGTAAATGGTGTGATGAAGACATTTCCAACTTGCATAGAAGTATAGGTCAGTCGTTCACACATCCTGGGTACTAACTGGTCTTTAATTAGGGGAGTGCCGAGAGAAGAATAATCATCACTCCCACTTTTAGGAAGTCGATGAGTGTATCCATCACCCTGTAAGCGAGCGGCCCAATTTAAGTCAGTAAACTCACTGTCGTAGGCATTTCGCATTGTGTATGCAAACTCGTGAACAGTTTGCAGATCTATCCAAATACCTGCATGGTCAAACGTAGCAGACAAAGCTTTTAACGTTGCTTCATGTCGGTGCGCGTAAAAACTAGCTTCATGCAAGAGGCTCTGCGCGTTACGCATAGATAGCGCATCTTTTGTCTTTAAGTTTATTAACTCTTTAAGCTGAATGCGTTCTTCTTTGGTGAGTGAATGAAGTGTGGTTCTAACGACCAAAACATTGGTTTCTGTAGAGCAATACTTTTCAAGTGCATCCACCTGCTCATCGACAAACTGGGTATCAATGAAGCCTATATTTTTCGCGGTTTCACGTGCCTGTTTACCAAAAGCTGCTTCGATGCTTTCTCGCGTTTTATCGTGGTCATGTGTGAAAGACCATGTGAGCTGAGTATCCCCACGAGAAAAATAGCTCTTAAGGCCGAGCTCTAACTCTTTCACTGCATGGCCATATTCTTCCGTTTTCATTGCTTTCGTTGCGCCACGTACCGTGAAGGCACTTACTAATGAGCCATCATCCATAATAAACGTATGTCGGTCATGCTTTGCATCGATAGAAACAAAATCAGTAGGGGATTGCGCTAATACGTGGCTGGAAATAAGTTGAAAAAAATTATCGGCATTTGCCAGCAAACGATCCGAAAACGTTTTTCTATATTGATGGAACATATTAAGTCCTATTACGAGGTATGGGATTTCCAGAAAGAGTAGATGCGTCTGAAAACCGAAAAGTTAGGCACGTAGGTGATTTTTCCAAAAAGCTTTTGTTTTTGGGTATCACTGATTGGGGGCAAGTATTCTAAACAGTTCGCAAAACCTTCAACGGTTGAAGGCTCTTGCTTTGATAAAAATTGGAATTGTGAATATTCTAATTCAGACTTTAATAATCGCTCATAGGTCTGGGAAGCTACTTGTTGGCGTGGGTCATCATCCGAAACCATGATAAAGCCGATTTCACGGCACAAGTTAGAAACATCAGATTGAGACATATCGTTTGTGGCTATGAGAAATCCGTGGTCTTGACGGTTCATAATAGCCTGTTGAAGTTGTTGAGAGGCGGCGCAAATAGCGCAATACACCTCTCCATTGATGACCTGCATATAACCGCTAAGAACCGCCTTGCTCGGCATTGCTTGGAAGCCACAGCACTTGCATGTGTGGTTACTAGCTTTAAGAGTTTCCCACACCGCATTGTTCACGGTGTAATTCATATCACTAGGCAACGCTATAGTTGGGCGATTATTAGCTATCATAGGGACTATTCTCTGATGTAACCTGAAGAAGTTGCCGCCTCAGAACCACCCAGTAACGAGGTATTTAAGGCTAAGATAATAGCTAAAGGACTAAACATAATAATGCCGATGATAATCTTACCCACGGCCATTAACTTAGAGTCTTGAGGATTTTTAGATAGTATTGTGCTCAAGGCAGAAATAAAAATAATTAGCCCCCATAGCGCTATGCCACCGGTTATAACAATTGTTACTATTTTTAATAGGGTGTTCCAATTTGTTTTAATTTCATCTGCAGAACTTACATCTGCGGCTTGAGCCATACCAATGTCTGTTGCAGCAATAACGACTGTTGCAGCCGCTTTTTTGTACCATTTTTGTATTGTCGACATCTCTATTCTCCAAGTTAGTCGAGTGTGAAATAATTTGTGCCAATGGTTGAATAACCGAATAATCCACCAAACACGTTTGCTAAAGTTGCTATTCCAAGAAGTCCGATACTGAGTATGTACATTCCGATTGATTTACTTACCCAACCTTCTTTGTGATAAATCAGGCCATTTTTAACGGTATTGAGAGTGCTGAATGATAGGAAATACGAGAACAAGCGGAGGTAATACGTTACGACATAAAATGCTACATCTGCGGCATCTTCACTCGATTGCTCTGAGTATGAAGACAAAATTGAATAGTCTACTGAGCTTTCCAACAGTGAGGCTACGCCCACCCGAGATAAAACCCCAGTTGAAAACATCATAGAGCCGACCACCGCAATCATCACGCATGTGCCTTTCGATACATGCTGGCCCCCAAGCTTTCCAGATTGATAAGCAGACAGGGCAACAGCAAATGTCACCAGCCCAGACAATGCGAAGAAACCACGCGTTATGTGGTAAATCGCTGGTACTAGGCTTCCAAAATTGTTGATGACTTCAACTGCGGTTAACATGTCTTACCCTTTCGCAATCGAACACTGTTCAGTAACGATAGTTTTGCTCTCTTCAATCATATCGAGCACTCTTCCACACTGAGGCACATCAGTACCGACAACCACAGTGACTTTTTTATGGGTAACGGGGCTTACCAGTACGGCAATTTTCTTATCGTAGTTAGCCGCCTTGTTCACCCATGGGACTTTGATAGTCACGGCAGGCGTCTTCGATTTGGCTTCTGCAATACGCTGCTCATCCATAGCTTTTTGTTCTAATTCGGCCTTCATCAGCATGTGTCTATCATCAAGACTGCTAATGTCCTTACCGTTCTCTTTAACCGCATTGGTAACTTTAGAAAGGCTAAAAATAATGTCTGACATTCGGCCTTTTATGTCACTGATATCAGCACCGTAGTCTTTGCCAACATTCATGACTGGCGCTTGTTTTTTCACATCACTTAAGCGAGCCAAGTCCATTGAAATCTGTGTTAGCTTAGAATTGATAATCATTAACGCTTGTTGGTTTTGGCTCGCCATGTTTAATGCAGTCGCTGCTTGTTCACTCACACTGCCAACGCTTTTTAACGCACCTTGCATGTTGTTGAGCTGTCCATTTATGGTAGAAATCTGCTCATCTTTTTGGCGGCTCAGTTCTTCTAGCTTGGTGTTAAAAAGCGTGTTTTTAACTTCCCCATTTTGAAGGGTTGGGAATTTACCGACGAAGTTTTCAATATCTGCACTATCGAAGAGGAAATAACTACCCGCTGCTGTAATGACGACCGCCGCAACCAGTGCTCTTTTCAAAGTAAAAATTTTCTTCTTTGGTTTATAAGGGCCACTAACCTTTATCGGTTCAGGCTCTGATTCTGGCTCAGGCGGCTCTACTTCAGAAACTGTAGGTGTCGCACTTTCTTCGCTGTTGGGCAAAGCATCCTCTAACTCTTCATAATTAATGGCAGACATAGCACTCTCCGGATTTGTAATACTGATGACTTTACGAACCTAATTAGGCGATGGCAAAATCTAAACATTGCCATATCAGGAAAGTAGGGAAATGACGCCCCAGTAGGGAAATAGGGCGTTTTTTTAGTGGTATAGAGGCTGAGTTAGTTTAATAACCAACTCGGTTTGAGCGGGAATAGTCACTGTTACAGGACGATTAACTCGTGAGGTCAAAAGCGGTAGAAGCGTATTGCCTGTCTCAGCTACGCCTTTAACTGCAATTTCACCATAATTAAGTCCTTTAATAACGCGGACCGTTGAGGTTGATGTGCCATCTGTAGTGGTTTCTGTTTCCGAATCTAATGAATCGGTAATTCCATCACTAACTCCAGCACCGAAGCTCGCTAAAAACAAGCTGCCATATCGGTACATGAAATGAGTATCAACTTCTGCAGCGCCTATCGCCGCACTTCCGGTGGCAGGATCTAATCCTATCCCCGATAGCGCGAAGCAATCTTGTTTAACAGGGCATATTCTATTAAAAGCCAGTACGGCATTGTCGTAGCGTAATTCCACTTTTGCGTATGCAGTTGCTAGGTACACAAGAGAGCCACGCTTTCCAGAGAGTATGGACACTTCCAACTCGTCATTAAGGTCAGAATTCATCTGTTGGGTTGTTACTGCATAGAGGTTATCCCCTGCGCCGAATAGCAACTCACGATTATCTTCGCCCCCAGCTTTCCCCTTGGCATTAGGCTGTTCATTAGAGTCTCTATCCGTATCACCCGCATTTGCGGTTTTTGGTGTACTCGATGTGCTTGAACCTAAGTCAGCGATTTCAGACACCGATGTATAAGTGGATTTTGCCGCACTCTCAATAGAGGTAATCTCGGTATCTAAAGCGGTTGAAAGTTTATTATATCGCGCAATTAGTCTTGCCCGCGCAGCGTTGCTGGCTTTGGTCAAATCAACGTCACGCTTAGGTGTTACTGAGGCCTCAGTAGTACTGTTAACATCGACTTGAGCTCGCGCTACTTTGTCGCTGGATTCAGCCCCATTGCTCTGAGTGATTTGAGTCACATTGCCCTTTGGTTCCGCGACACCGACCAATATAGGGGGTGTTGTCGACGCCTTCGGTTTTTCAAGTACAGTAGAAAGGTTCTCGACCTTGATAGGCTTATCATCAATGAGTATTCGTTCATTCTTGCTATCAACAATGTAGCCTTGTGCATCGGTACCCAATGCTTGCCCACGATAACGGAGTGAACGACCACGGCCATCGACTAACTTTCCTTGTTTGTTAATGCGAATAATATCTTCACCATAATTTACTAATCGACCTTTACCATCCACCACGACTCCATCTTTAGTGCGATAATAGCTAGTGCCAGGTATTGGGATTAGTTCATCACTTTTCGATGCAAGAACACCTTCAGTAGTAAGTAGCTCGCCATCGGACGATGTAAGTAACGTACCTTTTGATAATTTGCTATCGCGAGAAATGAGTTTGCCTGAAGATGATATAAGAACACTATTACCTTCTGCATCTCGAATAGGCTTACCATCTGGGCCAACTAATTCGGATGTTTGCGGGTCAACCAACACCGGTTGTCCGTCAATTAGATAAGGTTTTCCTTTTTCATCAACGATATGCCCATCACGCGATAGGTACATGTCGCTATCACCAATTCGCTTCATTAATGATGTTACCGGCTTTCCATTTCCGTAAAGTAAGACGCCTTCACCATTAGTAAATAGCGCTTCTTCAATGACATTACCTTTCGCATCGACAAACTCCCCCTTATCATTGAGTTTGATTGGCATCCCGTCCTTATTTTCTATTCGCTTACCGTCTTCGGTATATAGATATCCATCAGCTTTGCGAACAACACGTTGGCCATTATGTAATAGCGGCTTACCATCTTTTCCAATGATATAACCATCTTGCTCTGTGAAATCACCTAGCTGTCCGTTGCCGCGTGTTTTGAAGTTACCATTCATCACTGGGCGCCCAGCACTATCACCTAAGCTAACGGGGTTGCCGGCACTGTCTACTACTTGGTTATTTTCATTTAAACGAAGCGGTAGACCGTCATCGCCTACTAACTCACGGTCAAATTCATCGACGAGTATACCATCAGGTCGAACGTGAACTTTACGCCCATTGAAGTAAACTGCTTTACCATTTTCCGTAAGTAATTTCGTTGGACTGGCAGAGTCTATGTCTTGATTAGGTACCAACTCCCCTAACTTATTCTTCAACAAAGGCTCATCGATTTTCTGACCATCAAAAGTCGTTAGTTCACCATCAGCGCTAAGCTTTACCGCTTTGCCGTCTTTAGTTGTGACCACATTATCGTTTTCATCTACTAACGTGCCATCAGCTCTTCTAAACACTTTTTTATTGTTGTAGTACAAAGGCTCGCCATTACGCGTAACGGCTTGTAACCCTCGTTGCTTGTCTATGTTCGCAAAGCCAGTTTTAATATTATCGTTACTCACAAAGTTGCCCTTGGCATCTGTGAAGGTAGGCAGTGGCACAATGTTATTGCTTGAGTCTAACAGTCGCCCTTTGGCATCAAGGTGTAAGGCTTTACCATCAGCGGTTAAGATAGGGTTATTATTTTCATCAACAATAGTGCCATCGGGGCGTTGATAAACTTTCTTACCATTGTAAAAAAGTGATTGACCATCTTTAGAAAGTCCGGTCAGTCTTTTAGCTGCTACACTTGTGTCAATATCACTTGCATTGAGGGAGTTACCGTCTTTTGTACTGAGTTTCATATCATCGATGGCAGTACCGTCTTTCGTCACTAATCCTTTGTCAGCATCAAAGTAAATTACTTCTCCATCTTTGTTGGTTATTTTACGGCCATTCTCATCAACTAATGAACCATCTGAGCGCATAAACGAACGCTTCCCATTTAGGTATACTTGTTTACCTTTAGTTGATAAGGGTATCGACGTTGTTACATCTTTTGAGTTTATGCGTTTACCTGATGAATCTGTCATCGCCATATCAGTGACAACTGCTCCATCTTTTGTAACTAAACCTTTCTCAGCATCAAAGAAGACTATTTCGCCATCTTTATTGGTGATTGGGTTGCCGCTTTCATCTACTAATGACCCATCAGGCTGCAAAAAAGCTCGCTTTCCATCTACAAAAACTGGCTTTTCATTCGCTGATAACGGGATTGATGAAGAAACATCTTCTGGGGACACTTGCTCACCAGCACTGTTCGTCATTGCAATATCAGAAACAGGTTCCCCATGTTGTGTGACTAATCCCTTCTCTGGGTCAAAGAACACAACTTCACCGTCTTCATTGATAATGGGTTGACCGCTTTCATCTGCTAAAGAACCATCTGGGCGCATGAAAGCGCGTTTACCATCAACAAATACTGGCAGACCGTTAACGGATAGCGGCATTGCAGTGTTGACAGATTTAGGTGCAATGCGTTGGCCAGCTGCATTTGTCATTACAAGAGCACTAACCTGGCCGCCTTGTGTCACTAGCCCTTCCTCGGGATCAAAAAAAACAACTTCACCGTCTTTATTGGTAATAGGTTGACCGCTTTCATCTACTAATGAACCATCTGGCCGCATGAAAGCGCGTTTACCATCAACAAATACTGGCTTGCCGTTGCTCATCAGTGGAGCAGATGAGCGGTCGAGTTCGGCCACAGATACTTGGCCACCAGATTGATTGGTCAGTTTGATGCCTGAAACCTTTTCACCACTAGCTGTTACTAAGCCTTTGCTTTGATCGTAATAGACAAGCTTTCCATCTTCGGTGGTAATGACTTGGCCATCTTCATCCACCAGCGAGCCATCCGCTTGTCGGAATACTTTCTTGCCATCAATATAAACCGGCTCGCCATTCGCAGTTAGCGCGGTAACATCGCCATATACTCCACGCCCTAAGCGAGAGCTTAATGCTTTATGTTCTTCGCCATGTTCATTGATAACCTTGCCAGTAGCGCTATCTATCTTCAAAGCAGAGCCAAAGGCATCTGTTACGGCCGTACCATCAGCATAAATAAGCTTATTGCCACGTTTGTAGACTGGCTTACCATTAACTAAGATAGGATTACCCTGACTATCTAGAAGGGGTTCAACAGTTTCAAATTGGTTGCCCACCCGCGTACCATCATTGACTGAAAACCCTTCCAGTACATCAGGCTTTCCAATTTCATCAGTGATGACACCACTGTCTTGAAGATACAAAGCGGCCCCACTGTCATTTGTCACGGGGGTGTTATCAGCATAAACTAGTCGACCATCTTCACGTCGGTAAACCGCTCTGCCATTATGTAGAAGTGGTTTACCTTCTGCTGTAAGTACGACACGCTTATTATCGAGGCTAGGAACGCTGCCGCTCTGCTTCACCACCGCACCTGCCGTGGTGGTAATTGCCACGCCTAATTTAACTGGGCGGCTATCTTTGGTGACAAACTCACCTGCTTCATTAATATAAACACGCTCACTATTTTGGTCGAGTACGACTTCATCATCATAGGTACGTAGGCCAATTGAGCCATTTGGTAGGAAGGTATTAAAGTCAAAAAATATGTCTTTATTGGCATAATATTTAAGAGGTTTGCCATCTACTGCGCTAAGTAAGCCATCCGATGTGTGGTAGACATCGCTAGCGCCACGTTGTGTAAGTTTACCCGTACGTGTAATCAGATGACCAAAACGGTCATACGCTGCGCCTTGAGAGTTTTTAAGTAAGCCAGATTGAACACCACCCAACCCAATATCTACGCTAAGTGCTCCTTGCGAGTCAATATTTACAAGGGCATCTTTATGGTTGACAAGGTTTTTGCCTTTAACCAGCAGTGCATCCCCTACACTGACTGTTACCAATTCACCGTATGAAGCAACACCCCCACCGAATCTATCGAGTAGATTCATTTTTTCATCAAGGTATAAGTCGCTATTTTTGATTCGATTAATGGTGAGTAATGGCTGTGTTAATTTCCCATGATTGTCGATTAGGATGCCATCGTAGCTAAACAGAACGCCGAGCGTTTTAAATACATCGCCTTTAGAATTAGTAATGTACCCGTTACGGTTTTGCGCTACGGTGTCGTTTTCCCAGCGAATGGGTATACGATTCAAATCAACTAATTCACGCTCTCTGTTGCGGAAAACAAATAATCCGCCATGCATGATAGGTTTGGCATCTACGGTGGCGAGTTGACCTTCTACAGTGAGGTAGATATCCGTTAATGCTTCTTGTTGCATATTATCTGGGCGACTAGCGATTTGACCGTTACCTAAAATGATATGGCCTTCTAGGGTCAATAGTGCCCCTTGCAATGGGATGTTATGGTTTTCAGAATCAATAAATGAACCATCAGTAGATAAGAAAACAGCGCCAACATGCGGCAGGGTAAAAAGTGAACCATCAGCTTTTTGCAGTGCGCCGTCATCACCCAACTTCACATCTTCACGTAAGAACCTGTAGTTTCCACTACCATCTTCATTCACAAGGAAACGGTTAGCATTGATATACACATCGCTTTGGCCAACCCTACGCACTAAGGTGTTACCTTTAAAATCCACACCTGCCCGGGCGAGCATTTCTTTAAACTGTGCATCAGACATTGGCTCACAACCACAAAGGCCACCATCAATCTTTTGATCACTTCCTGCATTAGGTAAATCATCAATGATGAAAGGGATTTGCATGCCGCCTTTTACTTTGGAAGCTCTTTCATAATCCGATTGGTTTTGTTCGTTGATAGAATTGCGATATGCATTATCGTATTCAGCGCCCGATTTTGCTTCGCCAATACTTTCACTAAAAGCAACCTTACCTTGTAATGCATCTTCTTCATCAGAGAAAAAAGAGAGCACAAACAAGGCAATTACCACCAATAGAAAGGCCGTTGCTATACCCAGTAAAATGACTGCCCATAGTGGACGCTTATGCACAGAGGCAAGCCCCTGACGGAATTTAGTAACTGACTGTTTGAGCATTGTTTTCTACCAACTTATTTTTATAAATACGGACCATGATTTGGTTGTTGTGATCTCCTACCATGGTGATGGCCGGAAGGTATCTCATTTTGTAGGCTTTATAGCCCCCTGTGCCTGCTTGACCATCTTGGGCTTCAGGCACGCGAGCGTGATAAGGGGAACGCACGTAAAGGTCAACGCCATGCAACCAAGCACGCACTTTTGGATTATCAGTTTGAATTTCTCGGTAGGCCTCGGGTAAATCAAACCCTCCCATGGCAATAGCTCGCATTACTTTGTCGTTGGACATTAAACGTGAGCCACGTGGGGTATATTGTTGCTGGGTATTCGGGCCAATCTTTGGCATTTGTAGTAATGGTATGGGATAAAACTGCGTGGTACTGGCGAGAAGCTGCACGTTAATCACATCATCAGAACCTTGGAGCATTAAAGTAAGGTTTGTTCCACCTACTCGCTGATCGGTTGTTAATTTCAATTTAGATTGGAGTGCATCGCTTAATACCGGCGCCTCTTTTTTATCTTCATCGTTTCCTTTTGAATCGTTTTCTTCATCAGTTTGCCCACCAGAACCAATAAAAGTAGCCACAAATTCGGCATTACCTACCGATTTGTATTGAATCGGCCATGGTGCTCCATTGGCATCTACAATTGAAAGGTGTGAATCCCAACCAGGCGTAACGTAAATTTTAATCGGTGGCGAGGCTGGGTCTTGGGATACGGGCAGAATGTCGAGTAGCGCTTTAGGGGGTGGCAGGTCTTTAACTGCATCAAGGTTTTGTTGCTCAAGCTTTAACAGTAAACGCCTTTCTTCTGGGCTTAGAATTTTCTTCGATTTTATCTTTTGTTCTTTTGCCCACTCGAGTAATTCTCCATCTGTTAAATCATCAATGGTATCAGCATCAGTAGTGTGCTGAATTAACCCGTCTGGTATTTCCGCTTTTTCAGTTGAAGAAGTTCGACCAACAGCTAAGGCCGCAGGTACAACCAACACGCTCGCTAAAGCAAAGTAAATAATGGATAGTTTCATCGTGTTTTTACTCCCAAAGGCTCATCCGCATATTCAGCTACGGCTAACCTATTAGAGTTCTTAGCGCGACTTACTCTTTGTAACGTTATATGTGAGCGTAAACTTGTACCAGCTGATGTATAAGAGCCGCCACCGACATACCATTTAAAATCAACTTCAAGCTCCCATGAATTGCCATCTTCTGACTTATCGACAATAACGGGGGCACTGGCCAACTCTGCCCACGCCATTTGAATGCCATCTTCAATGCGCTCTATAACTTGCGAACGTTTTAAAACAAACATGAAGTCTTCAAAGGCTTTTTTATCTACGAAGTCTTTTTGGAATGAATCTACGTGGCGTTCCCAATCCTTTGTCGAGTACAGGTGAAACTTACGAACTAATTCAGCGGTAACTTCCATAACTTGCGCGTCCGTGACATTAGGTACGGTAGTTTCCGCAAGCTCAACAATTCGATTGTCGCTGTCTATGCCATAGGCCAGTTCTACATTGTCACGATTTGCGAGAGTCACTACGCCATAAGTCAGAACCATGCCGACCATAAGCGATAACGAGATACCACCAAGAGTCGCTTTAGTAAGTATGCGTAACGACCTATTCCTATTGAGAATGATATCTCCTGGCATTCCAACATTTTTATCCCATAGGACATTCTTGTTGGGCTCTTTCAATAGCGTTAGCAATTCGCTATCTAAGTCACGCTCTTCTGTATTACTCATCGTGATTTCATTCCTAGACTATAAATTTGTAAACCGTTGATATTGACTGCACGGGGAACCTCAATCAGTGTGAGATAGGCTGTGCCGCGCCGAATGGGGTCAGTACCAGATGGTGTTTTAAGCGACTGTAGAAAAGCCACTTTGATTTTGTAATAGTTCACGCCATCCTCTTCATATACTGCGCTTATGATGGGTTGCTGAGAAGCTGCGGATGAAGCTGAAATAACTAGGTTATTAGCGGCTATCCATTGCAATGAGCCTTCTGTTTCATGACTGCCCATAAGCGGCTCAAGGTAATCTCGTTCATAGATTTCTTCTGAATAAAAAAGCCTTTTGCTGTTCTCTAAATCGAGCTTGATTTGAGAGAAGTCGATCGACATCACTTCTGCCGTATATTGCCTAGCAATATTTTTAACGATTGAAAGTGACATCGGTGGGCGATAGATAGGCGTGAGGGTAATTGTTTCGCCATTTGGTTTTACAAAGCTTGGTTCGTCATAGTTAATCTTGGTACCCAAGTCGACAATCTTTACCCCTAGCCCTATAAGAATCGCTATGACCGCAGCGAATATGAAGGCGTACTTTCGACAGAGATTGGTAAACATGACATCTGAATTGCGCTCAATATACTCAGCCAATGTCTTATCAACGATCACCGGCTTCATTCAGATACATCCGCATTATTTAATTCAGTGATTTGTGTTTCGACCATCACGCCGATGATACTTTGTAGGTATTTTTCAGCTGCTAATAAACAGGCTTTAATTTCTTGGCTTTCGCGGCGTTTTAACGTTCTAGACAGGTCAATGTCTAGGCCGATTTGGTTAGGCACAATAAGTACCTTTGCATGTATTTCCCCTTCAAATTCAGATGAAGTATTTCCCTCTCCCGCTATTGCTACCTGATGAAGATTTTCAGATACAGCGCGAAGTACATGAAGCTTTGTAATGAGGGGTTGCTTCAAGAATTCGTCGCTTAATTCTGAATGACAAGAGAGCTGTCCTTCTGGCCCTTTTGATATACAAACTGAAACATTGAATTGCTGCATTACCTACCCCTGTGAAGTGTTCGTGGGGTGTATGTTCCGTTTCTGAAAGTCCCTTGCCAATCTGTTTCCGGATATCACGACATTTAGTTTTCGTGGCAGAGGTATTGAGCCCGTTAGACTGAAAAAAAACTTATCGAGTGGGATATCCATGTTGTTTAGAAACGCAACTGCAGTCTTGTGTTTGTTAGTGCCATTATCGGGTTTTGCAGCTAACGAACCGTCGCAACAAACAGAATCGGTTTATCAGGCCCTACAAGATTCGGCTTACAAGAAAGCATTAGGGCTGACACAACTCTATTTTGGTGTGAACGCTACCTTAGATGAATTCACCCCCTCGGTTGCTGGCTCTTTTAGAATGATTATTAAGGTCAATGGCAAGGTAGAAGAGATGTACTTGCTGAGTGATCTTCAGAGCATCATTAATGGGCAGTTATATAGCCCCCTTATTGTGAATACTGATAGTGCGCACGGCATTAAAGCATTAACGACGTATGCAAAGCGTAATCAAACAATAGATGAGGCTCGTAACACTGTGCTTGCGTCAGCTAGAAACTTACAAACATCTTCACCAAAAGAAGTGCTCACACAAAGAACCGCCGCTATGGATATGAACACCGGCTTTGAAGATATGAGCAAACCATCAACCATAGGTAAGACGCCGCTCAGTAATACTGAATCCAGTGGGATAAGCCCTCAGATGTTTGCAGATATTCAGCACCTAAAAAGTGTTAGCTATGGCGAGGGAAGCAAACACATTTACTTGTTTGCCGATCTTAATTGTAGCGCGTGCATGGCTGCTGAGCCGACATTGCAAGAACTAGCTCGCGGGGGTGAAGTCACTCTGCATTATATTCCCGTAGGCATGCTTACCCGCCCCGAAGATGAAGGGAAAGATATAACTGACAGCCAAGCGAAGGCGATGTACACCCTAATCCCCAATAACAACAGTGGTAGGCAGTATTTATTCGACAAGTTATTAGATCGGCGCCCTGTTACAGACCTCATCAAAGAAGAAGCGGCACAAGAACTTAGAAATCGCGGTTACAGCGCGATGAAAGCGAATACTTTGATGTTTTTCAAGCTTCCTTTACCGGCTACTCCCTTAGCCGTTTTTACTGTTAACGGTATTCCTCGCTTCAAAGCTTTAGGCCAAGCATCTCTTAGAAAAGCTTCGTTAGATTCGCTTATTGAAAGCATTGACTCACAAAAGAATCAAGCACAGTGAAAGGCTATTGGGTAACCAATTAACTTTGCATTTAATGACATCTCATTGCTAAGAAAAGTTGAAATCATGCCAGTCATTACAAATCTAGATAATGCAGCTTTACTTTCTGCCGAAGCAGACTGGGAGCCGGTATTTAATCATCATCTCAATGATGTGCTTGCGCTACCGCAAGTCGCCAATGGCACTGTAAGCGAATCACAAGCTAATAAATGGCTTGAAGTATGCGCTAAACACATGAACGCCATTGAAGTACGTAAGGCCATCCACGCAGCTAAGGGACTGTCAGACAGAGATGTGAGAGCCTTATGGGCTTATGAGCATAATGAATACCAATCCAAGTTTCATGCTTCAGAAGTTTATGCTTTAAAACAACTCAAAGCGGTTGATGTTCCCGATCCCACGGACAGGGATACGCTATTAGCCGAGCAACTGTTAAGCAATTTAATTATTGAAAAATATGAATTGGAACGGGTCAGCTTGGCAAAGGGAGTAACGGAGACATCCAGAAAGCCAAACCTCTATCAATCTAGTCCGCTGGTGGCAGAGAACAAAGCCGGCAGGGCAATTCAATTAGATGTGAAAGTAAATTTTAATCAAGACGTTACTCAATCCGATCTAATTAAACATCATGTAAAAATACTTAGCCTTTTAGAAAGCCAAGTCAAAGTCGCATCCACATTTCAGTACAACATCCAAATAAACCCTGATGAATTACGTTTCATTACCAAATTAGCCTCATCAGGTAGTCAAGGATATGAAGTGGCCATGCAGGCACTTCGTAACCTCGATGAGCATGACTTAGATATGCAAATTCGAAATGAAAAAGTGCTCTGTACACGGGAAATGTTCAAAGACATAAATTCGCTTTCCGTAAAGCATTGGAATTCCATGATGCAAGGCGAATCACTGAATTATCAGCCTGAAGAAGTAAAGCGACTGAATGGCCAACAAGAAAGTGTTTTTCAGCCATTGGCGAAAAAGTATGCCGCTGCCCAAAGACTGTATAAATCAGCCGAAGCAAACTTTGAAGCGTCACGTTCTGAATTAATTGAAGCGGTAAGCCATTTCGGCCAGCCCCAAAAGTTAGATTCAGTATTCGACTTAGTAAAAATAGGCAAGCGTGAAGAATTAGATTCGGACCGCGTGTTGCGATTTCTTGATAGACAAAACATTCCACGCGAAAACTACTCTAGAACTAGCTACGACATCGATGGGTTAGTGAAAGCAGCAAGAGCGAGAGGCATTGATACAAGTGGCTATCAAACTGTCGGCGCGCCTATTAAAGAGAAAATGCTTACCACCCTAGAACTACTGGGGGGCGACTCAAAAGAATTTATGAACCAATCCAACCATATCCATTTCACTGGCCAATCTCGTGGAGAAGTGCACGAGCGCATTTCAAATCTGGAAGAAAGCACATCTCGCGCCATAGAAGAGGCCACCACCAGCATTGCGAAAGAATTAACCAATCAACCACAACTAGATATTGATGGGTCAATCGACCTAGATAATTCGATGGAGCAGAACTAATGAAGAAAACTAAAAACGCCATCATTCAAATTACTGGGTATAACAAAGACAAGGGTAGTATTTATGGTCTACTGAAAGGTAAGCCGGAAAAGCCTATTACTTTAGTGTTCAGTCGCCATTCTAAAGCTCGCAACTTTATCGATGCCTTTATTGATGAAAGCGCTAAATCCCACGCCCCTATTGGCTCATTCATTCATGCTCGTAATTTACGTAAACTAGTTGAGGATGGTGAATTTTATGCAGCCACCAGTGCAAATTTACTCTCGAAACCTTCACAACCCAACAAAGCAGTAGTTGCCCCTATTAAGGTGGACGCAGAATTCACGCAACTCACGAACAAAGGCACTCAAAAGACATACGATGTCTTATTTGCTAGCGTATTGGATGAAGAATATGAAAGCATCCGTAAACTCAGTGAATTAGAAAACGCCATGCTTCGTGCTCTCGATAAAGAAAGCCAATTTGGTGAAAGGGCGAAACGTGGGGCACTTATCAGAGTTGGCTATACCAAAGCTAATGGTCAAAAGCATACTATCCCAATTGAATTTGTAGCCCCTCGACAAAATGGTGTTGAAGCGGCAGTAAAAGAGTTCGTTAGAAATTCTAAAGAACTAAAGAATGCCTTAAATACTGCCAAAGATGCCCTTCAAAGCCCTCAAGGAATATTGGAAATAGCAGGTTATAGCCGAGTCATAATTAATGATTTTGGCAATAAACAACGTAGTGAGCGTCACCGCAACAACACAGCTTATGTTGAAGACTCAAAACGTAGTCGTCGAGCATACACTTTAGCAGCCCTTAGCTTTTCGCCTAAATATGGCAACATTAATGAAATACACGTTTTCGATACTAAGGAAAACTCTGTAGCTGGAACGGTAGGTGTGCATGGTCACGACACCTCAGCTTTTTACAACATTGAATATCGAACTGAAGCTCAACAACAAGAGATTAACCATCAATTTCGCTACCCTTTGCGCTTTAGTAATCATCTTAACAGCACCGGTAAAATCACCGGCGTTAAAGTTTCTGGAGATGAGTCTAAATTAAAACAATTTGAAGATAGAATTATGAAGGCTGTCGAAGGGATAACACCCATTAAGACCGCTAATAAGCCAGAATATGTCTTCCCTAAACAACATCGCCAACAAGTCTTAAGCTCACTTTCTGATTTACTCGGCACACCGGCTATTTATAGTGAAACAACGCCTATTGATAGTGTTCGTAACGATAAGTTTAGAGTATCAGGCCATACCGATGTCGCCCCGTTTAGTGGCAAGCTAAAAGCGTTAACTGAAAAGTATCAAGGAGAAGTATTAAGTGGAGACTTCTATTTTCCACTTGATAAGCGCTTAGATGTTGAAAGCGATTTGGCCGAGCTTCTAAACCAGCCATTGAAACAAGCTTACACAGGCCCGTCCAAAGCCCCACGTTTGTCGTATGCAGAATGGCTAGACGACAAATATAACGGTAACACACATCACATGATGCAAGATCTAGATCGTGAGATAAGTGATGTTGCCGACCAAATGGGGATTGATTGGAGCAAGACGCAACCAAATATTATTATGCCTCCCCCTGGCTCTAACATGGTGCAATTTAAAGGCTCAAAAAGCGTCTGGACGTCAAACACTAAACACGCAGGTTCAGCACAGATTATCGCGAGTAGTGGCTACCTTGCTAGTGAGAACAAAGCCAAAGGTAAAACAGAAGACCTGCTTACGATCACCCTTAAGTTCTACAACAAAAAGATAGATTCAGGGGCAGGTGAAATTTCGTTTAACAGTTTCCATGCATTGCTCGATAAATACAATCTGGACATGGGCCGTGGGTATAGTCAGAAAAACGCGGAACAAAAAGAAAAGCAGCGTTTGGAGCGTGAAAGCAATTTAAAACGCCAAAAAGAGCGTTTGGAAGCTAAACGTATAGCTGATGCCAAAAAAGTCAAAAGTGATGTTAAAGATGCGCAGCGAATGTGGGAAACAGCGCCTAAAGAAACTGGAAATAACCCGCAGCTTATAAAGAGAAAATTAAGTGAAGCGACAGGTTTGTGTGATGTTCGTCGCCTCGATGGCCGCAACCCCGCCTTTATGTATGCCATCTATGATATGAAAGATAACTTTGGTGGTTTGCAAAAAATATACGGAACGCCGTGGCAAGATGAAAAAGGGCGCTCTATGAATAAGGTTTTCAGTGCCAGCATTCCATTAAGCGATCCTATCACGGGGGAGAAAACAGGGGCTCACGGACGCATCGGGCATGATGATGGCAAATCCACTATATATGTTGGTGAAGGGTTCAATAACACATTAACCGCAGTCTATCTTGCTGGTGGTTATGGTGTGGTTGGTCTGAATAAGGATAATGTTAAGCATGTTATCTCCATGCTTCGTAATAAATATCCTGAACGCCCAATTGTACAAATTGCAGATAATGACTGGGAAAACGCACTCGGGAACGTCGGTTTACTATCTGCTATCGAAGCGTCATGGGATAGTAAAGTTGGTTATGTTCTACCTAGCTTTGGGGAAAACCCTGAAAAAGGGTTGAACGACCTCAGTGACCTGTATGTCACCCAAGGGGCATCAGAAGCAAAAAGACAATTAAGCGAAGTTATCGCGCCGCCTTCCACTCTTCTTGAATATCATACGCTCATCGTTAGGCACTCCGGTGACAAAGACTTACAAACAAAAATTGATACTGCTATTTCGGCATTAGAATCTGAATATGATGAAGACGATATCAAAGCTTTTGGTCCCAATGGGATTGAAGCTTACTTAGCAGAGCAAAGATTGAATGGCGCCGCACAAAAGGTGGTATTAGCGAAGCCTAAAACTCCCGAGGAGGCACCCGAAAAAAGCACAGTAACACCACCAGCGAAGGCACAACCTATTATCAAAGAAATGGTTACTGCTCAAGCTCAAAAACCACCGGCTAAACCTATTACTGAAGCTAAAACTTCACCAACTCAAAAGCCTGCTGAAACCGTGACCACTACTGTGACACAGAGCCCACCATTAACTGGCATTGATTTCATTGAAAAGGTAACAGCGAAAACCAATACAGCATACCTGCTATTAGTAGACCATGAAGGTAAACACCACGATAAAATTAAATCAGCCAGTGCAAGATTAGCCCAAGGTCGTGCACCTATTTTCAACCAAAAACTGAAAGGTTTTATCATTCCTTTCGCTCAGAAGAATCCATTAGCGGCTGCTCTACATGAACTAACGGGCGCACCACAACTATATTTTGGGATGCCATATGATAAAAGCGCTACAGGGTTTGTCATTCGAGGGGATCTAACTGATGCAGTTAGAAATACAGTACAAAAATCATTGGGCCAAATCCCATTTCGTTACGATGCAAACGAACACGGCATAGTGGTTGAAGACGAAACAGCCATTAATCTACTTAAGCCTGCATTAAAGCACCAGCTGCATAGCCAGAATTCACCAGTGTACTT
This sequence comes from Alteromonas stellipolaris, assembly GCF_001562115.1. NCBI lineage: Bacteria > Pseudomonadati > Pseudomonadota > Gammaproteobacteria > Alteromonadales > Alteromonadaceae > Alteromonas > Alteromonas stellipolaris. The sequence goes on along the minus strand of NZ_CP013927.1, from coordinate 88,296 downwards.
TAACCCTACTGCTCCAAGAACTTCTGACGTATTACTCAACGAAATGCAGGGCGTGAGTCAGCAACTTAATGTGTCCGTATCTCATATCAAAAAGGCAAACGCATTAATTAAGTCTTTTGATATAAATATGCCTTCTGACCAGTATTGGTTAGCCGCCTTTTACGCTAAAAATGCACCGAAATTTCAGCACCTAAATGGCCTTGAAAAACACCAAGCAATACTGAAAGAAAGTATTGAAGATGCATTCATAAATAACGGTCACTTCTTTGAAGACGATAACGATTTAATCGCAAGGGCGACAGCTTTCACCCATGTAGCGAAGCAATTAGATATGTTGTCTGATCAGAACATAGAGCCGGAGGTGAAGGCTCAAGAAGTGCCAGTAAAAAAGGACAGTAGTGAATTACCTGCCACCTCAAAAGAGGAAGAGCAAGCTACAGAGGAAGTTATACAGGAAATAGTAGCACCAGAGGTTGTAGAAGCCCCAGCTAGTGTTACGTATATGACTCCACCGACTAAACCCACTGCCCCAGCTCCTGTCTTAGTAGATAGTGATGAACAAGTATCACTGCTGAACACTGAAGCTGATATTGCCCCTGCCAGTGCAGTCGCTCTATTGGAAAGCGAAACACCGTTAACTCCTGAAACTGAAATAGCCACACTTGAAGAACAAACAGTGGTTGCACTTGAAGAGCCTGAGCTTGAACAAAACGACGATATAGAAGCCATTGAAGCTGAGCCCGCTGTCATTGAATCAGTAACAGAACAAGACTCAGTTGACAGAAATGCTATTGAGCATGCAGATAGCGAGACACTGACGGCACTGAATGAAGAAACAGACCTTTTTAATATTGATGATGTGTTATCTGATTTTGCTGAATTTGAACCTAGCATAGGCATTGCTGATTTAGATTCTGATAAGGCAGGTGAAGAACAAGCACCTATTGAATTCGAGTTAGAATCAACTTCTGTGAGCGCGGACAGTGATGCAGAGGGAGAGATAGCAGACTTCTTTGATTTAGAACCAAGTCTAGAGCTGAGTGATATAGCGCCTAGTGAAAACGATGATACGGCAAAACAAGCTAGTGAAGGTAGCTTAGAATCAACCCCTGAGAGCATAACTGGTGAAGCAACAGAATCTAACACCTCTTCTGAATCGGCTCCTTTGAATGACGCCGATAACGAAGATTCTATCAATGCAGAGATGCCAGTCTCTGGACTTGCTGAGCCAGTAGAGCCACAAATTGCGGAGAATTTACCCAATGAAAGTGTTGATAGTGAAGTTTTGCCAAGTGCACAACTGACTGGTGATGCACTCGAACCAAACGACCTTGTGACACCCCCTACGAATACATTTTCAGAGCTACATATCAATGAAGTTAATCCTGATGCTGTGTCTACCGAAAGTGAAACAGACCAGAGCTTCGAGGGTGAAATTCATCCTACAGAACTCGATACGGTTATTCCTGAAGCCGAGGTTGAAGTAGTAGGAACGGAAGTCGAAGAAGGTATAACTGAAGATGCGTTGATAGACTTCATGTTTCAAGATTTATTTCCAGACACACAAGATGTTGAAGAAGTAGTTCAAGTAGCCGACACAATGGAGTCGACGCCACTACAACCTGAAGAAACTGAAACCACTGCGCCCGAGGTTGAAGGTGAGACTGTTGCGATAGATGATGCTGTACCAGCAATCGAAACAGATGCTGCACAGCGTTATATGAGCCTGATTGAGTATATGAATACGATGGCTGACAACGGGTTTACCCCTGACGAATTTGAGTCAGACTGTATTGAAATACCTGGTATGCCGTATTTTTCTATCGAGACGAAAGAAGTCGACACCCAACAATTTAACGCCGATGTAATGGCTATGCGTCATAGCTTAAACGCTAACGCTCCAAAAACGTTTATCGACACATATGTAGGTGAATACATTAAGGCGGCAAAAGGCCGTATGGATACGGCAGAAACTTACACAAAAGCATTCCTATTAATTAAGGGAGAAATGGAAGACAAGCGCTTTAGAGAATATTTTCGTGGGGCGAACAAACTTAAAGGCCATGAAAGCGGCCATGCTTACATCGAAGACGGTAAGTATAATAAGGCATTATTTGAAAGTGACCTTGACTACGTTCATGGTACCACTGTGCTTTCTCAATTTTACAGACAGATGGCCGCTCAAGTTTTTGGCAGTAAGAAAGATGAAGGCAAACAACTGCTAGAAAAGGTAATTAATGAAGCCAACGAACAAAGTGAAAACACGCAATATTTGCGCGTACTTTCAAATGAAATATTGGTGTTATCAGTCACGCAAGTGGGTGACTCACTCACTGTAAAAGGACAAGCTCTCACCGACAAGGAACTAGAAAAGTTATCTGATTTACCAACTCAATTACGTGAAGAAAGTGAAGTAGATACGCTTCGGAGTGAAGATAGCGCGCAATTATTAAAATGTAAGTTTGCTCGTTATGGAAATGTTTATTTAATCGGAAATAATGGCAGCTATACAGCGTCGGAAGATTACACATACGCTTCAGCTCGCTTTTCTTCAATGCTGCCCAAGGTAGAAGAAGTCGCCCCCGCTACAGACTCTCAAGTAGCACCTACTCCCTCTAGCACCTCTGAGGCAAGTAAGCTGGTTAACGCCATCGAAAAGCCGTTACAAGATAATCGATTTGCAGAGTTGAAAGAGTTGTTAACCTCTGCGGTAGAGTCAGAAATGACTTATGAAGAATTTCATCAGATGTATTTAAGTAAAGAAGCGCTAGATGTGTCCCCTTATCATGATCCTAGCGGCACGATGATTGATAGCGAAGCCATCAGAAATGACTTAAAGAAAAATAGCTATACGTCAGTCAGAGCCCTCTACAACACATTGAAAAAAGAGCTCAACTTAGATAGCCAAATCCGAAACGATGAAATCGTGAGTGTCGCTGGAATTAACCCTTCCCAAAAAGACAAATTGAGTACGGCAATCAGCAGTTTTGACTTACTACCACGCTTAGCCGTAGATTCAAGTTCAATCATGCCATTCGCTCAATTCATTAACACGCCAAGTGCATTGGGCCCGATTAACGAAATACAGGCAATTTCATACAGAGAATTAACCAGTAAGGAAGCTATTGATAAGTATTCATTAGCTCAATTCAAACTGTTTGCAGAAATAAACCAAGTCAAAGGGTCGGAAAGTGTAGAAGATAAGGCAGCACTTGCCACCATCATTCAAGAGAACCTTACACACAGAAGTACCATTGCTTTATTAGATGAAGGCTCGCTCTCTGCCCTACCCCCTGAAGAATTGGCGCAAATGGCCGCTGCACTTCGTATTGAAAGTACAAGTTCACCTGTCGTTACAGCTCGTAAATTACGTCAAGAAGCTAAGTCTTTGCATGATTCTTCAATCGTTAAAGTGGCACAACTGAACTTTGTGGCAACGATAGCGCATGCTCAGGACGCGGGATTGCCCATATCTGGTCGAATTTTAAGAGAAGTTGATGCTTTCACAGGGGGCGAGCTTGAAAGCGTTGCATCCCGTGTGGAAGAGATTAACGCTAGGCAAGACCGTGAGGCATTTATCAATACATTGGCAAGTGGACTTCAAAGTGTCTCGTTATTGGATTTCGATACACGGGTAGACATTCGAGCCGATGAATATGAAAACCCAATCGTAGTGGGTATAGAGAACCCGAAGTATGTTTCAAAAGGTCGCTTTCATTATGCAGTATTGGGTGACACCAAGAAGGCACATGAAGGGCTACTATTGCCATCTGATGTGTCCTATTTCACTGTACTTTCTGATCGAAGTATTGGTGTAGCTCGCGCTATTGAAAACGAGTATTTATCAACATATAGCCTCGCCCCATTAAATAAGAATGCTGTTGAGTTCTCTTTAGATGCGATTGATAGATACCTTTCTGATGCAGGTCTAATAGGTGCCAATAATGACGAAGGCGAATCGTTAATTATCGCTAAACAAAAGGACCAATTTACGTGCTACCAACCAGGCGCGGACGAACCGGTAGCAATCTACAATTCTCTGTCAGAACTAAGCGATGCAGTTTTAAGCCAAGGGCTAACCTATTTCAGTGTAGATTCGATAACGAATGATTTTGGCATTAAGCAAACACTATCTATCCATGAAACATTGGCCTTAGGCGAAAGCTTTAACGAGCAGAATATAGATGAAGTTGTAGAAATATTGGGTGAACAAAGTGCGACGAAAGGTTTGTTTGCCAATGAGAAGGTTAATTTCGTTAAGGAAAATTTGCTATCCACGTTATTAGGTGATTATAAACAGGCATTAATCAATAACGACATTGCAGAAAGACCAGCATGGTTCTCCCAAGTTGAGGCAACAATCACCGCTAAAGCAACGGCAACAACACTAGAAACTAGCACGCCATCGAAACCAGCAAGCCAACAAACAATAATGGTCGGTGATCGTATTGCGACACAGGATGGCAGTGTTAAAGGTAGAATAATCCTGCTTGCCGAAAATGAAGCTTCTGTTGTACCAGAATGGCTTTATCAAGCGCGTAATGAAGGCAGTAAGCTGCTTTCTTCACTTCCGTTATCTTTCTTTGAAAACGTCAATGCGAATGCCTTTTCTGAAACCGTGCAACTTAGTGATTTAAACGTCGATGTTTTTGAAAAATACTCCCCCGCTAACGTAGATGGATTAGAGAATTTAAAGAATGCCCCTGACGCAGATATTACAACACTTGCGATCTTATTTGGTTTAGAGAAATCCGAAAAACCTGACGCTTTAAAACAGCAAATAGAACGTGAATTTGACCTACGAATGATTGCTCTAGAGCATTTATCTGGTTTAGTCGATGAAGATACCACGCTGAATAAAATGGCTTCCGCTGGTGTTAATCTTAAAGATAGTGATGCGGTAACGAAGTGGTTTACGGATGCCAAAAAGCTGACCGCTAAACAGTTGTATGCTTTCCGTTATGTGAACCTACTTAAAGAGTGTGAACGTTTCGGTATGACACAAAAAGTCGGCCTTGTTCATCAATTAGATAGTAAGCAGTTAGATAATCTCCATATTGTGCGCCCCTATGACGCTGAGACCATTATTTCAGTAGAGTCTAAGGATTACGCGTACTGGCGTGACACTATTCAACTGGATGAGGATCACCCCCTCTCTATAGCGTTTGTTGACGGTGATGTCATCGTTACACCTGTTCAGCCAGCAATCGAGGTTGTCGAAGCTAAACGTATTGATGAAGGCACTCCCCTGCTTACCGATAATAAAGGGCAAGTAGAAGTAGTCACCGTACAAGGTTATAGCGATAACGGCACCCTTCAAGTCATGACCGATGAAGGCCAAATCCTCAACCTAACATCTGAATTTGTTGAATATGATGAAGCGGCATTTGAAAGCATTAAAAACAACTTAGGGCTAAATGAAGATGGCGCGTTCATCACCATATTGGAAAAGGCGGTACAGAAAGCCGATCAGTTAGCATTTCCCGAAAGCGGATATGCTCAACTTGCCATTGCAGAGCTTGAAAGCGTGATGGATTTGCGTTTAGGCGAAGGGCATTTATCCCAAAACGATTTAAATCTCGGCACATCAGAAAATACACCAGCTTATTTTGATAAAAACGGTAAGCTAATTGGTACTGGTGAAACGATTGAAAAAGCTATTTTAGCTACCCAACCTGATAAGGAACAAAATGATGAAATATCTGGAGTTTCAGCAAGAGATAACAATGCAACTGGGGGCAATGCACCCCGAACTGGCGATACAGTTAGAGCAGTCGAATCAAATGGAAGCAGAGATGAAAGTTCTCTCTCAAAGAATGGGGGAGTTGTACGAAACGAACCTACCAATCTACGAGCAGCAGATACCGAAGGACGTAGACCTGACGGACATTCTGACGCATTGGAATCACCTACAAGACGCGAGGGAACAAGCACTCCAAGTGTCATTGATGAGCTTGATGGCAGAATTCGAAGCACGCCATTCGACTTCACACAGCAAAGCGCTTTAAGTACCTTCTCTCTCAAAGAGAAATATCAGCATAATATCGATGCCATTAAAATTGTAAAAGAGCTCGAAAAATCTGAAAGAAGAGCCACGCAAGCGGAAGTTGACGCACTCGGTAAGTACTCTGGTTGGGGTGGTATCGCAAAGTACCTAAGTTATTGGGAGTACAATAAGCAGCAGCAAGAATTAGAGGAATTAGTCACCCCGCAGGAGCTTGCGGCTATCAAGTCTTCCACTAATACCGCATTTTTCACCCCCGTACCTGTCACACAAACGGTATGGAAGGGATTGCACAAGATGGGCTTTAAGGGTGGAAAAGTTTGCGACCCCTCAATGGGTACCGGCAATTTCTATGGCCTCATGCCTGCGTCTCTTGCCGATAAGTCCTCATTATCTGGTGTTGAATTAGATAGCATAACAGCAGCCATTGCTAAACACCTTCAACCCGACGTGAAGATCACAAACACCGGTTACGAAAAAGCTGTACTGCCAAATGATTACTTCGATGTCATCACTTCCAACATTCCATTTGGAAACTTCAAGTTGCATGAGCCCGATTACAATCACTTAAACTTGAGTATCCACGACCATTTCATTGCCAAATCGTTGGACAAGTTGAAACCTGGCGGAATGGTAGCTTTCATCACCTCTACCTATACAATGGATAGCCGTTCGACAAAAGCAAGAGAGCACTTTGCACAAAGTAGCGATTTAGTTAGCGCCATGCGTTTACCGAATAAAGTCTTTAAAGAGCATGCAGGCACAGAAGCCAATGCCGACATTCTGTTTTTTAGAAAGCGATTCGACCATGAAAACCAAGGCAATACGTCATGGGTAAATACCGATTACTTCGACAAGCTGAATTACGGCGAAATCTTTATCAATAACTATTTCCTTGAAAATCCAGACCGTGTAATTGGGGATTTAATCGTAACTAGTGGCCAGTTTGGTAAAGAGCTGGGTACGAGTTTTACTGGTGATATACAACGCGAATTAGATGCTCAAGTAGCAAAGTTACCTGCTAATCAATTCACACCTAATGAGCCAATAACCGCGGTTGAAGTTAAAGCAGATCCGAAACCAAGCCCAGATATTGAAGCGCTATTACAACCACACCATCGGGTGGGCAGTTTGATGGTTGTCGACAATGACATTTATTGTCTGCAACGCGAATGGGATAGTGAGCAGGAGGCGTATCGATTAGCGCCACAAGCTTTTGAATATAGGGAGAGCAACAAAGAGCGCTTGATGTCGCTTATCGAGCTTAGAGATGCCACTCGCATGCATATCGCTATTCAAGTCGCGAAATGTTCAGACGAGGAATTTGAAGCATCCGCTACCAAGCTAAACAACATCTACGATAGCTTTGTTAAACGCTTTAAAGATGTATCGGCCACCTATAACAAAAGTGTATTTAAGTCAGATCCAGATGCGATGTTAATTTGCGCACTTGAGTCAAAAGCACCGAACACAGGCAAAACAATAAAAGCCAATACGTTTACGCAGCGCACTATACAAGCCAATCCTCCACAACCGGTTATCAGAAGTGAAGATGACGCTTTCTTAGTTTCATTAAGCCGTTTTGGCTCATTAAATCCTGACTATATTGAACGTGCCACGGGTAAGAGCATGGAAACCCTATACAACGAACATGATAGCTTGTTCATCGAACCTCAATCACAATCTTATGTTCACGCGAGCCAGTACCTTTCTGGTGATATGGCAGATAAATTAAAACATGCGAAAGCTGCCTTAGAGCTAGGTGAGGATTACGCCACTAAAAATATCAATGCCATCGAAAAAGCGTGGCCAACGCCAATCAACTTTGGGGATATTAGATTTAAAATTGGCTCTCAATGGATGCCACATAGCTACCTCAAAGACTTTGTTTACTATCTAGGCACCGGTAATGAACCGCGTGATGACAACGATGTTAAAGATATTCACGTTGGCAAGGTCGCAAATCTGTGGGATATCAACGCCAGATATAGCTTTACCAGAAAAAATGAAGCGAAGTTGGAAAACGAATGGGGCACGTCTGAAATGTCGGCGTTAACCCTAATAAACAAACTTGCTAACGGTGACAAGATTGAAGTTGCTGTGACCATAGATGGTAAGCGAACTGTCTTAGCTGAAGAAACGGCAAAAGCAAAACATATGGCTGATACTATCCAGACAGAGTTTAAAGCCTGGGTGGGTAAAGATCCCGAACGCAGGATTGCAATTGCAGAGATTTACAACAGTACCGTGAATGTTATCAATATGCCGCAATTTAATGGCAGCTTGATCCAATACACCGGACTTAACCCTAAATTTAAAGGTAATGATTTTGAACCAAGGGAAAAACAAAAAGATGCCTTAGCACGCTATCTTGTCGATAAGTCCGTCCTTTTTGCTCACGGTGTTGGGTCTGGTAAATCGTTTGAATTAGTGTCTTGTGCGAGAGAAGGTCGTATCGCCGGCGTGCATAACAAGGCAATGATTGCCGCACCTAATAATGTTTATGGCCAGTTGGCTAGAATGTTTCAAGAACATTATCCCTCAGCAAATATTCTTATGATGGATTCAAAAGAGCTTTCTGCGTTAGGCCGTAAAGAAGTCACCGCCAGAATAGCAATGAAAAATTACGATGCCGTTATCGTGCCGCACTCGTTTCTTAATAAACTCGCCGCGCCAAGTGAATTTGTTATTGGACAGCTTGAAAGGCAGAAGGGGGAGCTTTCACATGCAATCTCAATAGCTGAAGGCATAGGGGGTTATAATTTAAAACGTAGCGAGAAACGGCTTAAAAGCTTAGAAGCTAAAATTGAACGTCGGCTTAAGCAAGAAAACAAAGATGACATGCTTTATATCAATGAGCTGGGTATTGATACCCTCTTTATTGATGAAAGTGACAACTTCTTGAACCTGCCCACCCCCAGCAACATGTCTCACGTTGCGGGAGTAAATACGAGTGAATCGGATAAGGCTACTAACTTACTGTTTATGGTTCGTTATCTTCAAGAGCAAAACAACGGTAACGGGTTGGTCCTTGCGACGGGTACCGACATTAGAAAATCAATGTCTGATATGTACACCAATCTCTATTACTTGATCCCCAATGAGTTAGAACGAATGGGCATCCTTGATTTTGATAGCTTCATGTCAACATTTGGTGAGGTGGTTACGGCAATTGAAGCGTCACCGGAAGGGACTGGCTACCGTGAAAACTCTAGATTAGCCAAGTTCAATAACCTACCAGAACTCGCAAAGCTATATCGCGTAGCTGCTGATGTTTTAACAACGGACGAATCCGGCGCACAAAGACCGCATGCAGTTCGTATCCCTGTTCAAGCTGATGGTGGCGAATTCTTCAAACCATTTATGAATGATATAGCCCTAAGAGCTAAGTCATTTAGAAATGGGGCGAAGGACGAAGCATGGTTTAGTATCCAACATGATGCGCAAAAAGCAGCATTTGATTTGCGTATGATAGATGCACGACTACCCGCTGCTGAAAATGGCAAAATCAATACATGTGTTAGAAACATCGAGAGCGTATTGAAAAATGCGAATACTGATATGCCGGTCACACAATTGGTGTTTATAGACCGATACGTCAACCCGACTTCGCAAGGATTTAGCCCTTACGATGAGTTGATTAATCAGCTAGTTGAAAAAGGGGTATGTAAAAGGGAAGAGATAATCACGTCTCGGGAAGTCGACACCGAAAATAAAAAGAAGGCATTTGAAGCTGCTGCTAATGAAGGTAAGTTTAAAGTAATTATTGGTACAACAGAGCGCTTTGGCGTTGGTAACAACATCCAAACTTACCTTAAAGCAATGCACGAACTTACTCCCCCGTGGAACCCACGAGAAATTGAGCAACGTTCTGGTCGTATTGAGCGCACAGGTAATAAACATACTGACCTTTCAATGTACCGGTATAGCACTGAAAACAGTTATGACTTATTTCAGTGGGAACACATTCGTCGTAAAGCACTTTTCATTGCGCAAACTAAAACCGATCCAAATTCAGCACCGAGAGAATATTTGGAAGAAGTCGATGCGAACTTTGAAGAAATGATGGCAATCGCCACCGGCAACCCATTAATCAAAGAGAAAATCGATTTGGATAGGAAGGTAGATGAACTGGAAAGGGCCAGACGGCTTGCTCAAGATAAACAAGCTGACGCAATTTCTCGTATAAACATGGCGAAAAAAGAAATTCGCCATGCGGATAAGGTCATAGATTTTATCGATAAGACTTTGGCCGTAACAGCTAAGAACAGCGACAATATCGATTTAAATGGCGCCTTTGTAGATGATGCTGACACTATCTTGAAAGCTTTGAAAAAAGCACGAGATGTCGCAGTTAAATCGAATGAAGATTTCATTGAAGTAGGTACGTATAAAGGCTTGCCAATCTCCATTGATATCATTTATCAAAAAGAAAAAGAGATGCCTATCTTAAATGCAATGATAAATGTAGATGGTGTTGAGAGGTCATTTTGTGAAACTAAACACATTTCGCATGTAGCTAGAACTTTGATGGATATAGAGACTACTTTTGCAAAAGTAAAAGAAAAATCCATTAAAGAGAAAGAAGACCTCGAAAAACGTATTGGTACTTATGAGCCCTTAACCGTCATTTCTTTTGATAGGGAAGATGAATTGAAGAACAGCTTAAAACGTCAAGCCGAGCTTCAAGCTGAACTCGTTGAAGTAGCAAATGAACAGAAAGAAGAGGAAGTCGCAGATTGGAAAGAAATACTGAATGGCCATATTGGAAGTTCAGAAACAAAGGACTTTGGTGATTTATCCGAGTCAATGAGCCTGGATGACTAAAACAATCTGGATATAGCGACACTGACAATTTGCCACCTGTGATTAAGAACTGAAAAAATACATGTCTTAATCATAGGTGTAGCAAATGAAAATTATCCAAGTCGATCCAGGACTGAAACTTTGTCCAATCTGTGGCCACGAGCTTAATTTCGGCGCATACAACAGTCGCATTGCAACTCGATGTTCAGAGTGTGACTACTATGAAAAAGCTGGTAGTTTGCACATCACCAGCTTTATCACTGCCGCTTTAACTGAGTATTGTGTAGCTCAAAAAATTCTACATTGGGATTATGAAAATACGAGCATACCCATACACGAAGGGATGGTTGGTAATCATTTTCTACCCTTAATAGTTAATCGCGCCAACGCCCTCTCAGTGGATAACAACCAATTCACCCCCCTTTCAGGCAAAGAGCCTTTATTTAAGTGTGTTCCAGATAAAAACAGCTGGCTTTCTGAGCGTGTTGTAGTGACGGAACATGACTATGACAAAGACGCTTTGATGTATTCCCTTACTCTTGAAGTCGTCAAGTTTACAAGTGTCATTACAGAGTCTCTGGATATGGCGAAAACGTTATCGCTCAGTGATGGCAAGTTGCACCCCAAAACAATCATACAGCCAGAGCATGGTTCTTTATTGCAGATGGCACCTACACACGTGGCAAGCACCCCGAATCAAAATGATGAAGAGTTGTCGTTAGGATGATTACAGACTTAGCAGAGCAAGCGCTTATGGATACCACTAGCGCAACATTAGAACCTGAATTTGAACCGCAAAGTGCCTGTCTAACTGCGACTAACATTTATTTCCCTTTGTTGAGAGCTGTCTTTAGAAGCACTGCAGATGATCCTATTCCGTTGCTAAAGGAAGCGTTAGGTAAGATTCGGGAACTTGATGAAAATTTGCTACTTCAACATGAAGCTGATGTCACAAACAAAAACGATTTGATTTTGTTTGCCGTGACTGAAGCTATTGAACATAGCAATGAACAGTGGTTAGACGCTCGCGTACTTAGTGAATTAGTTACGTTGGTAGAACCTGTTAACGTCTCAACTAATACACATACCCCACACACAAAATCGGGGGCACTTCTGAAAATTGCGATCCACCTTCCAAATGAACATAGGAAAAAAGGGATCGCTGCCGCTGAAAAAATTATCAACCTTTGTATTCAAAAATTGAAAAATTCAGATTTGAACCACGCCCATGAAATGGCCTGCACACAAACGATACTTGCTGAGTTACCCGTGATGTTAATTAATGCCTTACGCAGTCATTCTGGGGGTGATTTTCAGACTGTATTTGAAGGTGTTGAACTCGATGTATTAAATACGATTACTGCAATTCTGGTGGACTGCGATTTATGACGTTATCTTTTCATCTTAGCCAATGGCTCTATCGTACATTTTTCAAAAGCTACCTGAAATTTGATGGTAATTATTCCATTCACGATAACGTGAAAAACACATCTGAAAGCCATACCTGCACCCTTTACGCAAAAGACGAGCATCATGCTAACCGTATTCTAGAAAGTTACCGATACGCCCACTGTATTTGGTTAGACAAACAGCACAGTTGGTATGGTATGAAGTACAAGAATTTAGGTACCGGCAAACGTGGCATTGTGAAAACGGTAGCTGCTAATGGGATCGGTATTGCTAATGTTAAGTCAAACTTCGACAAGGGATTTAATGCTGGTGGTCAATCTCCCATAGCCTTGTTTTCCTTATTAGTAGACATATTTTTAGACCTTGCAAAACGCCGTGCAGAGTCAAAAAAGCAAGCCCATGTTGCGAGTAGAAAAACGCTTCTATTTATTCTTTTCATCTTAGCCACCTTCTGCGCTGCTGTAGTCTTTTTATCACTTTATCTATTCCTCTTTGACAATTTAACGTTAATGGGTGGGTTACTTTCAGGAACGCTTCTCGCTACGTGCTGCGTCATGCTCAAGACAACTTATAAACTAATTGAGGCTTATGATGAGTAACTCACATGACAACTTAAACAATCACGACGACGCCGCCACGATAATGGCGATATTCGGCCTCATAGTTATGTTTTTCATGCTCATGTATTGGCTTAGTTACTACTATATAGGGACTGCTTTAATTTCTCTAAGTCGTTTAACGGTGAGCTTCATGAGTGCTGTTTATAACATTCCTGAAGTAGGGCATCATATTGGTCGGTTACTTCTACCCTCTTATAGTTTTACAGAGTTAGGTGATTATGGAAGTATTCTTAACAGAGTTACCTATTTCGACCTTTCCCCATATGACCACCTAGAGTTGTTAGCATTTATATCTTCGCCTTTACGTCCGTTTGTATTTTTAATGGTGTTAATTACCATTGTTAGGAATATTAAAAAGCAGCGAGTCCGTAACTTTAAGACTGAATATAGTTTCCAGCGACTTGCTCATACTTACAAAAAATTTGAACCCCATCTTATTCCACCACTGTCCGTGGATTTACTGAGTTTACCTGCTGATGAAGGCACACTTGCAAGAGCTAAGCCCCCACTTCGTTATTGTATAGAGCATGAACTAATCCAGTTTTATGGATTAGATAATCGTAATGAAATTGATACCACTAAACGATTTAAGCCTACGTTTTCTAAAGTGAAAGGTGCGATGCCAGGCTATGCCTATATAAATCCTAAAATGCGAGATCCACAAGGCCAAAGCTCACTCTTTAAGCGCTGTGTTCTAGTTGATGATGAAAAGCTAAAACAACACTTCATCAAACAGCTTGATGAACCCCTCAACGATGTTATGGCCATGTCCAAAGCACGAAAAATTCTTTTGGCTATGTGCATGCTAATGTCTGAAGGAAGAACTGCAGGTGGTATCGACCGCGCTTACGAATATAAAGATAGAGTGAATCGCTCTTTTAAAGTTTTGAAACAATACAAGAACTTCACCTTTAAATGTGCCATCGCTGCGTTTGAAGCCGATAAAGTCATAGCTGAGCATATCAATGACTATGAGTTTAAGAAGGCATACAACACCTCTATGTATGAGCTTACGTTCTTAGTTAAAGCGATAAAGATTGCGCGTACCAAAGGTAAGTTTTACACCTCTCACAATTATTGGTTGAAGTATTTCGACCGCCAACTTTTCTTAACGTTTAATCAAACCGGCACTCCAACGGCGTGGGTAGAATGCGCTGCAATTCGTGACCAAGAAAATTGGGAAAATCAAATTACTGACATTCGACTTGCAGAGCCGCAAGTCGATAGCGCGGTGAATGCTTTAAAACGCTTTATGACTAATTCAGAAGCGTGGGTATATGTTCCAGAAGGGAGTGCACGATGAGTAATAGATTACATGCCCCCGTTAATGCCGATAGTGAGGTAACACGTTATTACCTTGAGTCGCGTAGCGCATTTCAACTTACAATGGACGCTTGCGCTCGTATAGAAATCAGCACACCAGTTCTTATCATATTTTGCGCGTTCGCATTTGTTTATCCTGCAGCACTCATATTGCTCATGATTATATACGGTGTGTTTTCAATTAACTTCTTCGTTAATTCTGACAAATATAAAACACTTCCGATGAAACTCCCAATCTTGCTCAAGAAACTTGTCGATAAGCACAACCCAAAGGTAGGTAGGCCTCACCAATTCGATAAAGCTGGTGCTACCATTCACCTTGGCAATGAGAGGTTTAATAAAAAAGAATTATGGGGCATTGCCCCTGACATGCTTTTGCATTTACTTGTGCTAGGCGGAACTGGGGCAGGTAAAACCGAAGCGTTATTGTCAATTAATGCGGCCAGTTCAATTCTCCTTGGGGGCGCTTCTATCTATTTGGACGCAAAAGCTGCGATGAATACTAGCTTTCGATACAACCAACTATTACGCATTGTTGGTCGTGAAGACAGCCTTAAAGTACTTTCCTTCAAAACAGGTAACAGAAGTGTTGATCCACAAAGCTGGCATAAGAACTCAAATACTTTAGCAATCTTAAATAGTGGTTCAGCAGAGTTATGTACAAATATCATTGAAAGCATGATGCCGGAAGGTGGCCAGAACCAAGTATTTAAAGATAAAGCGTTAGTAATCTTAAAAGGGTGTATGCCTTGCGCTGTAGAGTTGAGGGATAAAGAAGTAGTTAATATCACGCCCTACCTAATTGGCGAATTCATGTCGATTAAGATCATGGTTCAAATGGCATACCCTCAATATTATGATAATCAAATCACCTACATCCACCAAGATACGGGTGAAGATGTCGTTATTCCAAACCTAATTTCTGCTAGAAAAAGAAACGCACTACGTTCCGTGCTTATTAAATTGGGAATACAAGAAACCGAAAAAGCGCTTAAAGATACGTCTAAACAGCCTTCAGAAGTTGCCAAGCAATTCAGCTATGCTGATGGTTATGTAGTCAAACCGCTAACTGATTTTCAATCTACCTATGGGCACATATTTGAATGTGAGTTGGGTGAAATTGATACCACGGATATTATTCAAAATAACCATGTTTTTCTTATTTTCATCCCTGCAATGGAAGCGTCAGATGATGCGAAACTAACCCAAGGTAAAATAGGGCTATCATTAGTCAAAGCTTCAATTTCACTCGGCCTAGGTCCGAATGCAGAAGGTGATGCGGATGATGTTATTCATAATCTACCTATTGACTTAAGGTATATATCAACGTGCACAGTTGACGAGTACGCAGAGGCGGCTAAAGCAGGTAACTTTGCTATTACTACCAGCCAAGCCAGGGGCTTGGGGATGAGCATGATTTTTAGTAACCAAGAATTAGCTTCGCTGTTGGAATCTAGTAAAGATGAAACCAATAAGATATGGGGTAATACCGGTTTAAAGATTGTACTTAAACTTTATGACTCAAACGAAACTATGGATTACATCAATAAATTAACGGGTAAGCGCCGTGTTTTGATGGCCAATAACTTAAAGCGAGGGGTAGTACGTACTTTTCAAAACGTGAATGAAGAAGCAACGATACAAGAAGTCGAAGCTGTAGAATTTCGGGATTTATTTGAACAAACCGAAGGCTTAGCCCACATAATTCAAAATGGTAAAGTAATCCGCTCTAAAATGTTTTATCACGGCTTGCCAGAAATTAAGAATGACAACTTTGTGCATGTCCGACAATTGGAAGTGTTACCACCTACCAATCAATCTGTAATGGCTATGCGCCAAAAGCTGATGTCGAAAGTTGTTATCACCAATATGCTTGATAAATCTGAATATCCAACAGTGGGGTCTTCTGATTTCAATCTGCCAAGCCAAAAGCCCAATGATTGGATAGAACAATTACTTAAAGCGGCAGATTTTGAGCCCACAGAAGATGATGTGAGCGTTTATCCCACATCTGAACCTGCTAGCGCCACTCGAACAGAAAGTGAGCCACGTGAGACTCATAGCGATGTTGATGAGACAAAAACTTTACACATAACCCCCCCTAAGAAAAAGACGCGTGATAGCCAAGCGGGCAGAGTTGTCCAAAATAAATCCAACACATGGGTCTATGGTTTTAAAACAAGTCCTAACTTAGCTAACCCAAAGGCGCTGGCTGACAGTATTGCAGCACT
Organism: Alteromonas stellipolaris; assembly: GCF_001562115.1. NCBI lineage: Bacteria > Pseudomonadati > Pseudomonadota > Gammaproteobacteria > Alteromonadales > Alteromonadaceae > Alteromonas > Alteromonas stellipolaris. The sequence goes on along the minus strand of NZ_CP013927.1, from coordinate 71,902 downwards.
GGCTAAACAGTCAGGAGTTACTAAAGAATTTGCAGAAGCTGAGAGTAAAATGCAGGTAGAAAAAGTTGCTGAATCTATGAAGTATACAAGTAAGGAAGTCGAAAAAACTGAACAAGATGCCTCGATTATGTGGGATGCATTACTTAATTCGGGAAAAAATAAAGAGCGTTGATGTCAATAGAAGCCAGGTTGAAACAATATTCAAACTCTGCCGATTACTGTTGTGCAAAGGTAAGATTGCCAGTGAGATAGCAAGTAGTGGACACCTTACGTAATGTACGAAAATCAGGCATTTAATTTTGACTTTTGGTATTGATTAAACAATCATATTTTTATTGTTTCTTATTTAGGGATTGAGTAATGAACGTAAAGAGGCTAAGAATTGAAAATGGTTGGTCCCAAGAGCACTTAAGCAAAATTAGCGGAGTAAGTGTTAGGACGATACAAAGAGTCGAGAATGGTCACTCTAGTAGTCTTGAAACGCGGAGTGCGTTAGCGGCTGTTTTTGAACTCGATAGCTCAATAATAGCGTCAGGGCAAACACTTGATAAAGAAAGCCAGAAATGGAAAAAGCAGCCTCTATTAGTTAGGTTGGCTTATTGGGGCGTCAAGAGTAGGGAGTCGCTGATTCGCGTTGAGCTTATAGCTGCATTCTTCGGCTTAGCAACTTGGATAATCGGGCCTGACACTTTAGCGACCCCTTCATTATTCATTATCGCGTATGGAGTTTCACTTTCAATTCGCCACGCAGATTCTAAAGGGTTATGGTAGAAAGCTTATATTAATACAGGTGAGTATAAGCTCATACTAATACAAGTGAGTGTAAGCTTATACTCTATGCAATTAAAACTTTTAATCGACGAACCTTAAATATCGGTATGTGAGATGTCTCACACCATAGGCTGCAAGTAACACGAAAGCCGATGCCATCATAGGCTCCAGATAACCCACGTCCGTAGTAATAATTCTATTAGGCATAGCGAACACGAATGTTATAGGAAAGAAAGATAAGGCCTTATAACCTAAGGTTGCTATGTAGTCACCCAAAGAAACCACAATTCCAAAAGCTGCCATAGGTAACATAATCGCAGCATTTTTTATCGAACTTGACTGATCTCGAATTAACACGCTAACTAGCGCAAATAGATAAGACCAAAACACAAATCCCACAGCGAATACAAGTATTAAAATAGGAACTTTATACATAATGAACTGAGTAACATCATTACCTTCGAGCTGTAAAAGTCCAAACATACTTAGAATTAAAGCAGTGAACACGAAGTATAGTGCAAAGGCCTTAACTGAAACGCCAAGAGATGCGAGAACCTTAGCATCAACCCACTCATTTACATTCATGCAAGATATATACATCTGAGTAATTTTCTCCTCCTTCTCGGCGGTTATTGCCTGAAGCAAAAGAGAAAATGCACTTAATATCCCTAAAACGGTAAGGAACATAAATATGGTGTTGAGCATAGAAGCCGAGGGACTCACGACTTCATTATTGATGTCATAGTCTATTGCAAGGCCATTTTTGATGAGCTCAAAGTCAACATCGGATATGTTTAACAAGGCCGGTAGAGCAATTTCACTAATATGTGATGATAAATCATAGATATATGCTTGCGAATGAAACTCCTGCATGGAATGAAGAGTCATACTACGAGCATCACAAGTAAAGCAAAACGTTAGATACCCATCTATTTCCTGCTGCTCCATCATCCTCTTAGCTTCTGCTTCTGAATTCAAAAGAGGAATATTATAAAGTGTCTCATTGTCTTTCCATCGATCAAAATCGATAACTTGTTCATCATAGCTCCCAACGACTGCGGCCAAATGAACGGGTGTTGTAGCATTGAAAAACTCAACAGTAAAAAACCTTGCAGCTAAAATAGCACCGATGATGGCGATACTGATAGCATCAGCTTTAAGGTTGAGTTGCTCAAGAAATTCAAATTTAGCAAGCGAAATAACCTTTTGCATGATGATCTCCTTTTAAGCTTGGTTGGCGAAGTAGTGGTCCCGAAGCGTCTCACTTTTACTTTGATTAAGAACGACCTCGCCAGACAATAAGGCCTCAAGAAATTGAGTTTTCTCCCGAGAATTGAGCTGCCTTAAATCATCGGGACTTATACCTTGTAAATCACCGGTATAAGGTTTAAGAAACGAAAGCCTTTCATCTAAGTCTCCATTGTAAGAAAGTCGTTTTACCTTTTTACTTAGGTTATTTTTTTCAAACATTTTCAATGTGCCATGAACCATAAGATATGACACATCACATAGACGCTCTAAGAGCTCAAGTTGATGTGCGCTGATAATTATCAACGAGCCATTTTGCTTCTGTTCAATTAAAAGCTCCATCACCAACTCCTGGTTCGCGGGGTCTAGTCCGGAAAATGGTTCGTCGAAAATAATAAACTTGGGAGAATGCAACAAACAGCATGCAAGTTGGAGTTTTTGGTTGTTGCCTTTACTTAATTTCTTTATTGGCGTTCCAGCAACATCTTCCAAATTAACTTTAGATAACCACGTTTCAACCAATTTTTTACAGTGCGGGCCTTTATAACCCCTTAGTTCAGCCCACAACATCAAAACATTAAAAACAGTACCAAATTTAGGAAGGCTTCTTTCTTCTGGAAGAAAGCCAACGTCATATTTTGTTGCTATTTCAGAATTTTGAACTTCAACTTTAAATGTTCCTGTGTGCTGGTCGTCAATATTAGCCAGAATGCGAAGTAATGTTGATTTCCCAGCACCGTTTTTTCCTACAATGCCTACAATGGCACCTTCATCAAATTCTAGACTCAGTGACAAGTCATTGAGGACATGATTTGATCCATAAGACCTATTGATGTGATCAAGCTTTAACTTTGGCATTGTGTTGCTCCATTCTTCTAATAGACTGCTCCACCGTTTTTCTGACTAGAGCAGAAGGAGCAGCTAAATAACTGTTGAGAACCGACACAGCTTGTTCCACCGAATATTGCCTACTTGCGAGTGCATGGATAGCATTTAGCCTTACTCGGCTAAATTCGTGATTTTTGGCAATGTGTTCAATTACATCTCTGGAGTTGCCGCTATCACTCATTAATGCAAGTTGAAATAGTGAGTCTGTGTTGTTTTGGTTGATGATCCCTTTGATTGTTTTGTTTTTCAAATCGTAAGAATACTGGTCTAAAAACGGGTTTTTTATGGAATTTTCCATAATATTTAACGATACAGAGAATGAGTCTGCTGGAAGTTGATCGTGTACATCAACGTGAGCTCGATACAGCATTAATTTGCCTTTATCCAACCTAGAGCGCTCAATAAAGCGTAACTGTGCATCTTCACCTGCATAACCATCAATATCGCCATAGTCATATTCATAGTAATCACTCCAATAACCTGGTCCGTGATACCCTACAGTTAAGAAGTTAAAGTTGTGATCGTGAGGACGATGGTAGAAGAAAGCATCTGTTCCATTTAATGCAGTTAGGTAATCTGCCTTTCCAGGCCATATGTTGGCTCTTACGAAAAACCGTATATCAGGCCTTGGTGGATGCAAGAGAATAACCTGTGAAGAATAAGTATTCTCGTCTTGGAATTCACTGTAATTATGAAGTTCTTTTGTAACCATATCAGAAAGAAAAGTAGGATTATTACCTAACTTTGCAAGCATAGGCGCCGCTTCGATCATTTCTTCATGTTTGGCTGTTTCAATGTTGTTATCAACTAGGTACTCAACCAATTCCTCTAGTGATATTGCTTCTTTTTCTTCGTGTTCAATTACATATGGCATGTTTCTTCTCCATAAATTTCTTTAAGACACTCTTGCGCTCCTTCTCTCAAAACAGGGCTCTTATCATTCGCAAGCATTTCGAATACTTCCCTTGCCCCTTCTTTGTCCGTAAAATAAAGTTCACGCGCGACGTGCCACCTCACGTATGGATTTTTATGCTCCAACAAAGGCTTTATTATTTCTGCACTATTGGTAACACCAAACTCTCGCAATAAAATTGTTACCATTTGGATTCTTGGAGCCAGACTATCTGACGCAATACATGCGAGAAGTTTGCCGGAATCGACATCATATTGAGGCCGAACAATTCGTGAATTAACTTTAGGAGTTACACAAAGAAAAAGAGAATTAATCTCACATGATTTGTACGTCAACCCATCATATCCACCATGAATGGAAATTAAATCACCCGGTCGATATTGAAATTCTTGTTTGCGTCCTTGAAACATATCTGGCACAGATTGATCATTGTCTATAGGTTCATCCAAACAATACTTTTCCATTGTGCCGGAACCTTTTACCGTGAACATATGCATGGTATTTTCTAGGATGGTTATCCCTCTTACGCCTTTTCTCGCTTTCTTTTCTAGTTGAAGCTCTGTTTTGCTTACAACGATAAGCGAAACATCTAAAGCGTCACTTTGATAAAGCGCGATGCCTTTTGTCGCAGGGCCTGATAAAGAATAAATAGCTGAATAATACAGCTTGTTTTTTTTTATCAGCTCTACTTCAAAACATAGTTTTTGAAGGATTTCATTTACATCACTAAGCAGCTTGCTCTTGTTCGCGGCAAACCAAGCAGAGTCGAGAAAATCTGAGTTTTGTGTCCTTACTAGCCGCTCTTCAATCTCTCGAACCCAAGGCATTACCTCAGCATTTTTGATAGAGGCTGTAATACTTGGATTATCCTCGTAGTACTTTGCGAGTTTTTGCTGCGCTCTAGGATCATTTACCGCATCAATATGGTTTTGAAAATCCTTCATTTTTATTCTCCTGATAAGATACTCCCGTGCTAAAAAAAGCACGGGAGCGAACCGATTTATCTTAATTGATTAAGGTAAACACCAACTGCCATGCCGATGCCAAAACAAGCTGCGCCTACTGTTTCGTCAACGCTTGTTCCAACTGCGTGTTTAGCCTCGTTTTTAAGTTTTGGAATTTTCATCTTGTAACTTCCTTTTACTTATACTAAATTTAAAGTTGACTAAAAATTTCGGCTACCTAATGGATAGCCGCTCTATAAATAAGCAGGTTGCAGCCTGCTTATTTAATTTTTGGACCTATAGCAACAACAATCATTACAATTGTAGATACCGGCTCAATGACGCTATCCACGTTGCTTGTTACTACAGGTTCATTTTTCAAATAAAGCGATTTCATAGTTATTTCCTTTTTTAAATTAATCTCACGCAAAATTACGAGAGATATCTGTGGGAATGCCCCACAAATTCAGTGTGTGTCTAACGCTTCAATTGGCGTTAAACTACTGGCTTTCTTCGCCGGCATATATCCAACGGTAAGCCCAAGCACGATAAAAGCCATTGTAAATAGCACTAAATATAAAAAATTAACTTGTGGAGTAACTAAGCCAGGCACTACTGTGGTTAACCCTACCCCAAGCATGTAACCAAACACTGCACCAACAGCTCCACCAAGTAATGTGAGAGAGGCACCCTCTACCATGTATTGCCACATAATGAACGTGTTGGTAGCGCCTATTGCCTTTGATATACCTATTTCGCGGATGCGTTCTTTATAAGAAGCCATCATCGTGTTGGTCACGCCTATAGCACCCACAACGATACTAATCGACACGATGATTAAAGCTATGTATGTAACTCCAGAACTAATCGAATCAAACTCTTTCACAGACTGTTTTGTGTCAGTGAATTTGACATTTTTTACAAATTCTGGAGATGAAAAATGATTCTCAGAAATTAAAGTTTTAATTGTAGATTTGATGTTCTGCGCATTTCCTGAGTCATTGAAAGAGAATGATATAGAGGTATCTGAGTTATACTCATCGCCAATCATGGAATTGAGTGTGTTGTTTGGAATATGAATATAGTCATCTTGATCTATCCCAAAGAGTCGCCCTTTTTCCTCACCTATGCCAATCAGTCGGAACCATTCATCATTGAAAAGAAAAAAATCACCAATATTTTCTGGGCCCACGTTCAACTCTGAAGCTACAGTTGCACCGAGGAATGCAACGCGCCTTTTTTCAGCATAATCTTGCTCTAAAAAATAGCGACCATATTGGGGAAAGGACTTATAGGCAGACAGGTAGTTTGCCCCTGTGCCGACCACTCTTGTCGAGTGAAATCTATCTTCAAAGCTAATTTTTCCTACAAAGCCAACTGGGTGAACCGTAGCCATTAGATTAGATATATCTAAGTTGTCGTTGCTGATATCAATATAATCTTGGAAAGATAATGACTCCATTTTGCCAATGAGCTTATCTTTAATACTTTGTTTATATTCAACAACAATTAAATTGGGAGCAATTGTGTTAAGTTGGTTATCTAGTTTCGTTTTAAACCCTAAAACTACGATCATTATTGCCGTCACACTAAAGACTCCGATACCTATTCCTACAACCGCCAAAATACAACGCACCATATTCTCTCGGATGGCCTTGAACGCTTCACCAAATACCGCAATTGTGAATTGAAAAGGTGTCATGCTGCATACCTCTGCTCTATAAGCTTTCCAGAAGTGAGCTTGAAGACAGAGTTAGCCCTATTTGCAACTGATTGTTCGTGTGTAATCGTTAAAATAGAAAGGCCTTCTCTATTTAAGGATTCAAAAAGTTGGAGTATGTCTTCAGTTGTTGAGGCATCCAGGTTTCCAGTGGGCTCATCAGCGAGCAACATAGATGGATTCCCAACCAGAGCTCTAGCTATTGAAACTCGTTGACGTTGGCCACCACTCAACTCACATGGTTTATGTTGAAGCTTTTTCCCAAGTCCCACAGATTTCAAGATTTCTTCGCTTCGCTTGATCCGGTTTCTACGATTTATGCCTTGATAAACGAGAGGAAGCATCACATTTTCAAGGGTGGTTAGTCGTTGATACAGGTGAAACTGCTGAAACACAAAACCTATATATTGGCTTCTCAGGCCAGCAAGCTCTTCTTGTGACTTGCCATATATATTTTGCCCTTTAAGGGTATAACTGCCTGAGTCAGGCGTATCCAAACACCCAATGATATTTAGTAGCGTAGATTTACCTTCACCAGAGGGTCCCACGATACTAACCATATCCCCTATAGCCATTTCGAAACTAAGTTCTGAGAGGACTTTCAAATTAGTCTCTGCACCGTGGTATGTTTTTACGATGTTTTTTAGGTTCAATAACAGTTCCATTATCAATCTCCTAACATCTCAACAAACTTGCCAGGTTCAAGTTGATTCATTAGCCTAAGTGGCCCAACTACTACATTTTCCCCTTCTAATATCCCTGTCTTAATAATTTGACTAACATCAGACGATTCAGCGAGAGTAATAAAGCGTTTTTCGATTTTTCCTTTTTCTGTCACCAACCAAACGAAAGGGTTCTCTTCGGTCCGGACAACAGCGGCTATAGGTACATGCAGTGAATTTTCGTTTTGATTGTCGACTATTTCGGCTCTACAAGTCATACCCGAAAGTAAGCCTCTTGGAAGTTTTGGTAATTGCACTTTCACGGAAAACATAGGATGCCCAGATGTATTATTTTTTTTAGCTATTGGGTTAATGTATGCAATAGACCCCATTAGCACATTGTCTCTGTATGCCGAGGGAAAGATCTTTACTTCTTGCCCGATCGAAACTTTAGCTACTTCAGCTTGAGTTAAAGAAACATCTACAAATGAATTTTCAATGGAAGCGAGACCAAATAGATTACTGCCATTGTTGTAGTAATTTTGCCCAATCACATATTCACCGGGTAATGCATCTACACTCGTGATTAAGCCGTTAAATGGAGCTACAATATTAACCTTGGTTAATATTTCTTTCTGTTCCTCAACCAGTTGAAACAATTGTTTTTCTCTTTGTTTTGCTTCTAGTAAGTTTATTTCAGCAACTCTCAAATCATGCTGCGACTCCTCAAATTGAGAAATATTAATATGACCGCTTTGCAGCATTGAAGATAAACGTTTTTGGTTTGCAACCTGCTTTTTAAGGTCAATACTCGCCTTTTCAGTTTGCAATTTTTGTATCTCGTAATCTGACATTCTGCTTTGTAGTTTTGTTAACTCATCTGTAGAATCTAAAGTCGCTAAAATGTCACCTTTGTTGACGAGTTCTCCCTCTTTTACAAATACCTTTACTACTCTTGCAGAAACGTAAGGGCTGATAGATACACGTTTTTCAAGTTCAATCGTTCCGTTTGCCACAATCAGGTCTTGTACGCTTCCAAGCTGAACTTTTTCAACTCTGACAGCAATAGTTTTATCAACTGGATTAATTACTGAAGCAGCAACGCTTATAGAAGCAATTAACAATATTGGGATTATGTGACGTGCTCGCATCTGATTTCTCCAATAATTCTTGTGATTAGATGAATGCAAGCAACGTTAGTGTCGTAATTGGTGCCATTCCAAAGGCAAAAGAGAGTAAACCTGACAAACCAAGTCTATTAAGAAATACTGCCAGTAATATTGATTCCCAAACTGTGAAAACTGAAATCAAACTTCCTAATGTCGACCCAATGTTAAGACTTGTATAAAGCTGACTTATTTGTGCAAGTGTCAGTGGAGAAAGAAGCGTGTAACTGATTTCACCTGTACTTGAGTGGAATATAGAAATAATCGATATGATTTTGGCTATGCAGACAGGCATTAGTAACCACGAAGTCCAAACCAGCGATTTTCTAAACGTCATTTGCTGACCTGAAAACCATTTAGCGACAATAAACAAATATGCAGCAGAAAATAAGCCGATTAATATCCATGTCAAAACTTCGACCGTTGATGTTATATACGCCTGTGACCCGTGCATATCTAATAATAGACTTTCAGCGACGTTGTATTCTGATTGCGAAATGTCTTGTTTTTGAGCAAGCTGCTCCTCAACAAAGTATTCAGGGCTTACTCGTTCGAAGTAAGCGTAGTTGGCCATGAATATCAATAGAGGTATTAACAGAATTGGCGCCCAAAAAGCACCGAAATCGCTGGATGATTTAGTAAAGACTTTCCTTGGCTCTACGTATATAGAGTAAATATCAGTAAAAATTGATTTAGTAACAGCGTACATTTTGACGACCCTCAATATCAATATCGGAACGATGTATATCTATTTCGCAACGTTTTAAATTAATGACGTTATTCTTGACGAAAATTTACAATTTTCGAATAGACAGCCCATGTCAAAATTATGTCAAACGCGTCAGATAAGCCGCCATTACCACGACAGCGACACGACAGCAGCAGACTCAAGATTATTAGTCACTGTTTTTAAAGAGATTTTATTTTTGAGGGGAAAATAATTAAAAAAAGGAAGATTTAGGCTTTTTTACATGGCAGTGCTTGAATTTTCGTTTAAAGGTGAATTTTTCTTAAAATCACGACACCACAATCACTAAAAACCATACTATGGTAAGCAGGTGCAGCTAATAGAACCTGTGTTTATGGCTTTAATTTCCACTAAAAAACCCGCCGAAGCGGGTAGCCGGAGAATAAAGATCAGAGAAGGATAACTAAGATTGTTCCAAACTCTGTTCATCATTTTTCTTAAATAGAGACTTAATAAGCTCTTTCACTTTTTCTGCAAGCTCGGATAGGCGTTCTTTTAAATCATCATTTAATAAGTCATCTTGATTACTCAATGATGAAGCTCTATTGCCAATATTTTCAAATCTCTCTCGTTGCGATTTATTTAAGTCACTCCCCTCAAATCCCATATCAAGAAACTCCTGAAAGTCCTTATTCATAGTAGCTTTAAGGTTATCCGTGAGGTTTTCACTATTTCGCTCAATGTTTGAAAGGTGGTTTTCTTGCTTAGCGAGAAAAGTGTCGACGACTTTATCTAAAACAGCGCCATTAGCTTTCAATTGTTGGTCTTGAGCATTAACCGTTGATTGTAATAGCTTAGAGTTAATTGTAGCCGCTCCATGTTTAACATGGGACATAAAGAAGTTACCTAGTGAGGACAATAAGCCTGGGCCTTGCTGACTCGCCACGGGGGCTGATTGTGCAGGTCCGAAGGCGGTGGCTTTTTGCGCTTGTGGCTGAGCCATATCAACGGCTTGCGTAATACTTGGTGTGGGCGTCTGTGCGCCATATTCAACCTGTCGCCTATTATAAGTATGTGGGTCTATCGTAGCTTGAGTTGTTGCACTATTTGTTTCAGGTTGAGTCTCATCAAGGTCAAAGCCATCTAAGTCGAATTCTAGCCCTTCCGTGTTTGCGTTTTCGTCGCTTAACTCGATGTCTGCTTCGTTAATTTCTTCAGCATCTTCTTCGGCTTCATCTTCGACTTCTTCGCTCACATCATCTGCATTATCAAGTTGTACCGTTGCATCTCGATTGGCATCATCGCTTTCATTTGTATTTTCGTCGGTATCAATTTCAACCGTTTCACTTTCCAAGTCTAAATCAAATTCAATAGCTTCAGCTGTGGTGTCAGTTTCATCGGGGGTGAACGGGCTCTGCTGAGTTTCAAAAACTAACTCTTCGGGCTCTATCCCTTCACTATTGTCGGCATGATTGCTCTGTTCACTTTCAAATGGCTGACCACTTTCATCAATTAATGCGTCTTCTATCTGATCATCTAAATCAAATTCAATGCTTTCCGTTGGTTGGCTTTCATTTTCAGCCAATTGTTCTTCAATATTTTCTGATTCATTTGCGTCTAAATCAAACTCAACACCTTCATCAGAAAGGTTTTGAACATCTTCTGTCGACGTTGAATCCGCATTGTTATTGATTTCATCTTCAATGCTTTCGTCAGTTTCATTATCGTGGGTTTGCTCGGACTCCAACATCTCACTTTCTATTTCAAGAAGTGCATCTTCAACTAGCTTGTTTACATAATCTGAGTCTATTTCATCATCAGCACTTTGGTTCACCATATCGCCGGCTTCACTTTCCACCACGTCCATAATGGGATTTTCTTCGTCCACTTCAAACGGCACGTTTTCCTCGAAAACCACTTCTCTATTTTGCTCTGATAGGAATTCATCGATGAGAGAGTCAGATTGTTCATTGCTCTCACTTTCAACACTTTCTTCTGCATCAGTGTCGGGCAATACCACCTGTGTATCGTCAGTGACATTGTTAATGGCGGATTCTGCTTCTTCGCTAAGTTCTTCCATCAACTCTTCATCAATTTCAGATAACAAAGCTTCATAATCTTCTTCATTTTCGGTGAGTAACTCGTCGTTATTATCATTTTCGTTCATGATTCAATAGCCTTGGGTGGTAGAGGTGTCATTCATCATTACACCCCTGAAAAGTTTAAAAAACAGACTGCGTGATGAGATGATTCACTGAAGAATCATTTAAAGGCTTCATTCGCTATATCGAGCGCAGCAATAACATTTTCGGTGGTGAGTAATTGATAAAGGGCATTGTATTGGGCAGTTTCTACCTGCTTTGCATTGACCATTCTGTTTCTAAGGCCGTGGGCATTTAACTGTGCGGTATCATTAATGTAATCAGCTTGCAGAAGTGCGTCAGACTCTATACCTCTTACTAAACTATCAATGCTGCCCGAAGTACTTTCGCCAAGTGTCGATAGTGCTTCGTATGCTTCATCGTCTCCAAACTCGTAATAGTTAAAGTAACCTCCCGTAATACTTCCTAGAAGTTCAGCGTGAACAGCATCAAAGTCATTATCCGCAAAACGGTCTATATTCTGATAAGACAGGTATTGAGCATATTCATCGGCACTCTCCCATGGAGCTAATTGCGCGAGTAGGTTGTCTTTTGTGTCTAGTTTGGAAACCACGGCTTCTTTTTGTGTACGATTCCCCGTTTGATTGACCATGCCTTCTTGTACGATAGTAGCGAAGTCGTAGCTATCGACTGCGAACGAATCGATTTGTGAAAGCGCCTCAATGACAGGCTCATCAGTACAATCGGTACATGCAGATTGCATTATCATTTGGTTTTCTGGTGCTGAATGAATCCCGTATAGGTAGTCATTGTGGAAAAATTCATTCGCCTTAACGGTGTTCTTACTTGTTTCATGGATAGTAGAATTGATGACATCAACAAAATTAGCTAGGGCAACCGCTTGTTGCTCGTTGCCTCCTGCAATCTGATTTACAGAAGCATCCAACCCAGAAAGAATCCCCATGTAATAAGCAGCGACCTCACTAGACATTTCGGCAAAGGTTTCACTAATTGTCTGGGCCATGTCATTTCTTGCGCTGATTAGGCTTTGGCAGGTAGTCGTCACGGTGTTTAAATCGCTGACTACCTGGGCGGCCAAGTTGGTCATTTCCGCACCTGAACATTCCAAATCACAAAATGGCATACACGCTTCCCAAGCAGATGAAGTAGGTGAATGACCAATCCCGACTACTAGAACCAGTAGGATAAATACATTATTCATCATATGTGGTCGCCGCCTCCCCTACTTGTTGCGCAGTTTTCATTGAAAGAAACATGCGGAGACGTTGGGACTTTAATTGATTGAGAACCGTGTACTCTCGAAGAAGACCGGTATGGTTTGATGAAGAAATGCCGTTCATAGCATCGATACTGGTCAAACCCAGCAAAGAAAACTCTCTGCTATCACTGGTGAGGGTGTCTTCTGTGGTTTCTTTAAGAAGAACCCCGCTTGATAGGGAGTCAATAACACCCCAGAAAGGAAGTATGTTGCTTTGCTCGTTGTGCGTATTGGCTAGTTTAGTCGCTATCAGGTACACATCATCGTTTGTGATATTAGCGAGCATTTGTTGCGCCAATAGATCATCTGACAAATTGGTTTTTTCATTAAATGAATTAGCCCAATTATACAAAGCGCTTTCTTCTTTCAGCCCCTCCACTTCTTGCAGGGTTTGTGAAATTTGGTAAGCACTATCTTGGCTATTTACTTCTAATTCATTTCGTTCGCTGATTGAATTTAGCAAAATAGCACCGCTATAAGTTTTACTGTGCTCACCATATAAACCGTCGTTCTTGCTGATTTCAGCGAATAACGTTTGTGCACTAAACGCTTCATGAAATGCCGCATTAACTGACTCAGCTAAGGCCTCTAACCCTTTTTGAGTAAGCGTGATGGAGAATTCAATCTTATTTGTTAAAACATCCAGACCGGAGAACATGCTAGTGAAATACGAGGTATAGGCACTACTGACATTGCTGTAATGTGTCGCTATGTTGTCGTTTAATGTATTGGTTTCAACTGTTAAATCTTCTAGGTGAGATTGGGTGGTATTTAAGCCACTGGACATATCACTTCCCCAAGTGGTTAATGCAGCGCCTGCACATTCATTATCACAAGGAATGATGCCGCAAACCGCACCAGAACAGCATGGGCCTAACCCGAATGTGGCTTGAGAAAAGGGGGCGAAACCAAGAAGACATGAAAGTAGAACTAAACGTTTCATTCTTTTACTCCCAAGGACTTGAGTAACACATTGTCTTTTTGTGCATCGACCAAAGAGCTCAGCAAATAATTCTGCATGTTCACTTGGTTTACTTGTTCTCTTAGAAGACCTACATCATTCAACTTGGCCACATCGTTATACCAGGCCTCAGAAAGCAACTTACGGTCTGATTCTGACTTGATGAACTCTTCTATTGAGGTCAAATCATTCTCAGATTCAATTTGAGAATAACCGCTATTCCACCCTTCTGTAGAAAGTAATGGCGCTTTCATCAGAACGAACTTTGCTAGCACTTTGTACGCTGCAGCTTTTCGCTCAATGAAACTGTTATATGCAATTTGTTCCTCTGTAGAAAGGTTTTCATAATCCAGTGGGTCGGGTAACACCACTATCATCATGGTGTCGAGTAATGACGTCGTGACTTCTTCCGTTAGTAAGCCAGTTGAAAGCTGAGACATTAGTTCTTCATTTTCGTCCATTAGCTCTAACGCCTTCTCGCGGCGTAATCGCGTAGTTTCCTCCCCTTTTTCCACTACATAAGCCCACTCTTTGAACTTAGAAAGCTGGTCATCTAACATGCCGTTAAACTCAACTAACGCTTCCGTAAGATGTTCAGACCGGTTAACGGCTATTGCCAATGAAAGTGGCATGGACTTAGGGCCATAGGTGTCTCTGTTTTGGAAAATTTGCGCCATTTTTGACTGATTCTTAGCGTTTTCGCTAATTGTGCCGGTGATCGTATCAGTCAGATTTGCCAGTGTTGAAGTGGTCGCCTCGTTAGTGAATTCTATTTTTTTAGATGCAGCATCCAGGCTCGAAAGCAGCTGAATTTGATTGGTATTTAAGATAGAAATAAACGAGGTACTAGCGGCATTAAGTGTCGTATTAACAGTCTGCGTAGCAGTTACCGTTTGGCTCGCAGTAGAATTTAAAGTAGAAAGCGCAGATGATATTTGTGTTGAAGCTGATTGAATCTTTGCTTGCAAACAAGTATCGCACCCCGTAGCTAGGGCATTTGCGCTACTGAACGCTAAAGTAATACCAACAAAATATCTAATTCCCGTCATCATCACTGTCACCTGTCACTGCGTCCCAAAGCCTATTTTGGTCAAGGACTGATTCAATTTTTTCTTCGGTAGCTTCACGTACCGCGTGTTTTGATACACCATTTTGTATAAGGAAAGCTTCGTCCATTGCCTTTTCGGTATATCGGAATGGTGTAGGTTCTAACGACTCGCCAAATACTTTTTCAACAACTTCTGCTTTGGCTTCTTCATCAGTCAGGCGGACACGACTGTCGGAGAGCTCACTAAAGCTTGAGATAGAACTAGCTTGTTTAATGCTAACGCTACCTAGGCCATAAGGGGCTTCAAGATTGGTTTCTAACATTGCAGTTAACTCATTTGCACGGTCTTCTACAGCGCTACAAACTTGGTTGATTAATTTGTCTTTTAAGCCTGAATAAATTTCAGTCCAAATCGATGTCGGATCGATAGTCATAATAGACAAATCAATAGAACGGATATTGTCCAAGCACCCTGCTTCAACGGCACTCTCAGGGTCTTGCATAAGCTCATCAACTACATAGTTAGCTGATTGATTCATGTCTACCCAAATCGCCTCAATCTGAGCTTGTTGGGAGCAAGCTAGCGATGTATCACCATCAGGGCAGTCATAGATTGAATCGTCAGCGAGAGCTTGGTTTGTCACAGCACACAACATTGCTATTAAAAGTTTACCTTTCATCCGATATTTCCATACTTTTCTAAAGTTTGTTTAAGGGCGTGCTGCACCAGTGCTAACCGATCAACACCAAGGGCTTGGTTCAATGTGGCTTGTTGGTTTGCAACACGTAGCCTATCCAGAAAAATAAAGGCCATTCTGCCCAGCTTAGGATCATCAGCCTTACCTGCTGCAAAATTGGTGAGTGCTGCAATGAATGTGGGATAGGTCTCGCCAATCCCATGCAGGATTGGAAATACCTTCTCAGATGTTATGAATGCCAATACGACCATGGATTGTCGAAGGCCATCTTCACTAAATAGATAAGCTTCGTCTTGGCGAAGTAGCTGCGATGCCCATAATTCAACTTCTGCAGCGATATTAACGTTGTGGTCTAGAGTCCAATGTTCACGTTCAATGAGATAGTCAACAAACCCCCTAGCGTCTTCTCTTGATGACCAATATTTATCAATAGATTCTTGGTCAATACGCAGAGTGCTAGACATAAACAAAATGCTCCCATATCCGGAATTAGATTGCGGAATATATTCTCGAAAGGACAATAGTGTTTAACAGGTAGGTGCACGGTTCAATTTCTGGATGTCACCATATCCGGAAACATCGTTTATGATTTGGAGATTACGATGAAAATGACGCGCTGCGGTTTCTTCTTTGCCATTGTAGGTCTACTTATCGCGCCAGCATGCTATGCGGATATTGCGATTAGCGTCAGCAATAGCGAAGACTTTTCAGTTCAGTTTTACCGGATAATTTTTGGTGAAGTAGCCAGTACGATGCTTGGTGAAGAGGTTGCTATTACATCGCCCGACTCTGTTCTGGCTCAGATGATGTTAGTGTGGAATGAAACGCTCAATTTCCTTTGTATTGTGATGGTGATTTTCAATGGAATTGGCTGGTGGATCAACTCCAATTCAGAATCACGCAAAAACCAATACGACTCTTTTGGCCTCCCTATTCGTTTCCTTATCGCAATGATTGGCTCTGTACCTCTAGGTCATGGGTACTGTGCAGTTCAAATGGTTCAATTTAAAGCACTCGCCGCTGGAATAGAGCAAGCAAACACCCTTGCCAATATCGTATATGACAGCATGAATGCAGGTGGTGACATTACTGGCGCCGCTGCTTACCTAGAAACTGACAAAGTGGTTAATGAGCTGTTCATGTCACATATCTGCATGCAGCTTCTTAATAGCTATGAGGGTGAGCAATTAATTGATAGGAACTCATACTCGCGAATTGCAGAAGATAGTGATGTAAACAATGGCGCATTCTTTTCTGAATACGTTATGGAAATCGGAGAAGACTCTTGGTGGGGGGACTATGATGAAAAAGAATGCGGTGCCTATAAATTCTCTCGGGTAGAAGGTGATGCCTATGTGACGGATGGTGATGCCGAAGCAGTGCTTGTAGATGGGTTATTCGATGCCACCCTACAAATGGATATCAAGCTGGGCGATATTGCTGAAGACTTTATCAATAACACTTGGGGCACAAACAAACTCACTGACTCTGATGCAATCTCCACTTACCTCGAAAGCTCAGAAACTGATATAAATGCAGTGAAAACTTCGTATAAGACAGATGTGTATGCCGCTTTAAGTGACTATACGACCAATCGACAAGCATACGTAGATGAAAACCAAGAAGCTGTTCCGTCGCTATCTTCTAATTTCACTGCATCACAAGTGGGGTGGATAGGGCTTGGCGCTACCTATATTCTGCAATCGCTTCAATCTCAAGCCCATGTGAAATTTCTAAAAGCCAACTCTTTCCAACAAACTCAAACAATTAACCCCGACGTTTACACTATTGAAGACATTCAGGATGCCATGCAGAAAGCAGGCTCTGTAATAGGCCAGTATACGCCCACCGGTGGGGGTGATACCGAAGTAGTCGACGATTTACAATCTGAGTCATGGACTTTAATAGGTACTGCTGCGATAAGTTTCGTCGAAGGTGATGGCGATATACTGATGAACGCTGCTGATTATGGCCACACAATGATTGCTATAGGAGAGGTAATTCTCGCGTTCACAATTTTGCCTGAGTCACTTAAAGAAACCCTAGAGGATGAAGCAAAAGAAGAAACGACTTTACCCACCAGCGATATAAAGCGCTTTTTACTACATACAGGCGCTAACATTCTGGAACTAGGTTTAGGGGCGCTAGTAACGATTGCTTATGCATTGATTCTAGCCGGTATCTACTACGCTTTTTATCTTCCTTCAATTCCGCTATTTCATTGGATAGGCGGTGCACTAGGGGCCATCATTGCAGGTGTTATAAATGTTGTGCTTAGCCCACTACATATGATCGCACATGCTTTTGTAGACGGACATGGCATCATCGGTCAGCATGCGCGCCAAGGATATGCACTCATGTTTTCTTCGTTCCTGAGATTCCCAATCCTAGTAATCGGCTTTGTCGTGGTTTATCCATTAATTCTAGGCGCTGGTAAGCTCCTAATACTCTTATACAGCGTTTACGTAAACAGCTTGCTCGATGGCTATACCACGGGGATAGTCTCTTTCATTGCAGTTTTAGCGTTATTAGGTGGCCTAATGGCTACAGTTATTGAGCGCTGCTGTACCGTGATGAATGAATTACAGGATTCAGCAATACGAATGATTGGACAAGGAACAGAAGCTATAGGCGCTGATGCAATTTCTAGAGGAAGTTCGGATCGTTTTTCTACCGATTCTCAATCAATTACATCAGCTGGGATGGAGCCTTCTAAACAACAGCATCAACAAAATATTCGAAGTGATGCAATAGAAGCCAGAAATGATTTAGATAATAAACTTTAATAGATACTGGAGGCGTTTTAAACGCCTCCTCCACGAACGAAAAGCACATTCGTTAATCGCTTACGAGCTGCCCCCTTTTTCTTATATAGCGGTGTTAAGACATTAGGCGCTTTACCGTCAGATACGCCATATAATGGCAGTGAAGAAAGAAACACTGGAAAAACGACATCTATCCTTCTATCGGTAAACAAAAGTATTTGGCTTACTTCTCGTTCAGAAGCGATGCGCCAATCATTGTACCCATAGAGATTTTTTTCCGCTAAAGCTGCAATGGCTGTCTTATTCTCGATACCGTAAGGTAACTCTTCACACGAGCCATCTTTATACTCGAAACCGGAGGCACAACGCATCCACATTAATCCCGTTTGATTATCAATCGCCAAAGGACCACGCACATTAAACCGGTTTCTTAATTCATAATAACCTTCAGGATGATTAGCAAACTCAGTACTCTTGCCTTGAGCAACATTTCTCTGCTGAGAGGGAATATTAGGTACTATTTTCTTGATAGCGTTTTTTATTTCGATATCAGTTACAGTTCTATCAGGCAGTAGACTTTTAATCTCATGTAACTTTTGCTTTGTTAAGACTTCTTCAAGAGGCACGTAATCATAAGCACGAGCGTATTCAGGCTGATAACGAAAACAAGCACCAAAGACTATTAATCCAATACAAGCCGTAGAAAATAGCTGGAAAATTCTATAGTTCATAACTACCTCATTAAGTCCCATATAGTTGGTATTTTTGAAACATGGTCAACACTGAAATATGGTGCTTCTTCCCTTTTTGTTTCACCCACTAATCGAACATAGTATTTTTCGTCGCTTTTTATTGGCTTAACCTTACCCGTAGTAAAATCAACCACCTTGTACCCTCCAGAAACTGGGGCAGAGGCAAAATAACCTGCGTTTTTGGTATAAGGAAAAACACTTAAATTTATCGCTGGATACTCGCACCTACGCTCTACAATACTTTGCAATTCAGATACGGTAGGAAGTCTATAACTTTCATAAGCATTAAAGTGTTCATACTTCGCAGTAATCGATGGCAAATCTTTCAATGAAAATGGCTTTGCGGTATCGCATGAATACGCATCCTTAGCACCCAACCCACACCGCCACCAAGTTAAATTCTTCTTTCTTTGGAACACGGTCATCGCCTCGAAGGTATTCTTTTGAAGAACACCAGAAGGGTATTGCTTGTTAACCGCATTAAAATTAAATGAGAAATGTCGGTTCGATGCGGAAAAGGGTTTACCAATGTCACATCGTTGAAGATTTGAGGGCGGTGGCTCTCGAAGAGCAACAACGGATTTTTGCTTATCCGTTAACAGGAAATGTTCGCCACTCTCACTACCGATAAAGATGCCCGCTGAAAGCAGGGCAAGAGTGAATAGGATGTACTTCATTATTAGATCCTTTTTTTAGTCTTGAACATTGTATCTCAGATACAAAGGCCTGCAAAAAAAGGACTGAAGTTTATAACCTACTGAATTTAGGGAGAAACAACAACAGGCTGTAAGGTACCGTTCTCGATGATATATCCACTCATACGTGACGGTTTGGTATACAAATAGACCTCTTTATCACCTTCACTATCACTAACGATAATTGGGGTGTTGATATTTGGCTTAGTAAAGTTCTCATCGACCTCAATTTGCACCAAGCTTTGGTCCCAATCAACCACAAAAGTCATACCGTAATCTTTACCTACTTTGGCCAAGACATCTAAGAAATCTCCACCATTGGAAGCCCATGAAATCAGGGGGAAAGCATCCACTTGTTCATCTACATATGCATACCACCCATTCGGGAGCACCATATAAAACGCATCAGCAATCCGCATATCGTCACCTTCAGATTTAACAATAGGCACCGGTCTTGGTGTTCCTATTTGATAAATCTTTCCGAAGTATTCACCAGTTAAAAGACGATAGCCGGCTACAGCTTGTGGCGTCTTTGAGGCATTTTCAACAGTTTGCATGTCGATGTAAAAGTTCGCGCTGGCCGAGAAAGTTGTGACCAACAAGGTAAATAGTGTAATTTTTTTAAGCACCACTCATTACTCCTTTAAGCTGCGCAAAACCTGCGCTATGTTTTTTAGACTCATTTTTCGTACCTATTGGCTTCTGAGGCTCTTCTTCACGCATTGGTGTGATTGAAGGCGAAGGTAATTTTGGTGCAGGGGTCGTTTTCGGATTTGCAGTGAATACAGGCTCTGCATTATTTAGCTGAACCAAGTGGCTCCATTTGCCGTTATCCAAAGAATCTTCAAGATAATACCCGAGTAATATGCACCGACGCAGATACATCAGTCTAAGGAGCCCTTTCGGACGTCCTTCTACCGCCTGAACAACCTTTTTCGCGTAGCTAGGCTCTTGCATTACTGAACTAGGCAATCTGAGAGTTACGCTTTCTATTGTGCCCACACCGCTTGCCAATGCACTCTCAAATATTTTCGAGTCAGCAATCCCAGAAATTGAATTCACGTACTGTGAAAAAGCTGCGCCTGAGAAAAATATTCGTCGGATAGATTCAGGACACAACTTATCAAGGTAATGGAAAGCTTCTTTCTCGTATGCATCTGACATATTGAAAGAGATGATATATCGAGAAGCTAGGCTCATATTATGCAGCCTCGTTAGCTCTAACTAGACCAAGTAGATTGTCAAATTCAGGAAAATCACTTGATTCAAATGTCGGATATTCTTCTGCTAATTCCGTTTTTAAGCATTCGGTACCACCACCACAAAACAGCATCAAATGTAATACTTGGTCACCTAAGATTTCATCAATTACATTTAATACACGTTTCGCAGTATCTACTTTCGACATTTTCACATCTTCACCAATATCGTGCTCTTGCTTTAGAAAGGTCAATTTCTTAACATCTAATGCTTGTGAAATCGTCGCAGAAGGGATTTTGTCGAAACCAAACCTGTGTTGAATTCGCTTTTTAAGATCATCTTTAATATTTAGCACCCCAACTTCACGGGAGCTACTCAAGTCATGATTAATCATGACCTGTTGGCCAGGTACTAACACTGTTAAATCAGTAGTGTTCCCGCCGATATCACAAACCCCAATAGCGCCTGGGATTGGCTCTACATTTTCATGTCCGTTCCTAAGCATGTATGCAATAAACGCAGCCACTGCCTCAGATTGAATAGTATGACCAACGATTAGCGCTAACTGTTCACCATCAGCACTAGCAGCTTCTGCTTTGAATTTCGTTTTAACCTTATTAATATGATCAGCGTCTGGTAATCCATCCCTGAAAAAGTGAGAGATAGGTAACGTTGTATGGATATGTACATTCTTACCGCCAAACCCCGCCACTTTTAGCCCGTGATGAACCAGCGCTATCTTAAAATCTGAGTGAGCGAACCTTTTGTTTCTCGTTGCGTCATTTTCAACATACTCAGAAACTGTGTAGCTACTGCCGTCAATAATGTAAATGCCTGTCTCAGAGCCCATGACAGCTGTAAGGTGGCGGCCCATTTGGACTGATGTGCGGTATTTGAAAGCTACAAGGGTTCGCTTACCATCAACATCTGCCCAATACCCGACCTTCATTTGGTCGTAACCATCATCCATGAATACATGGTGCGTTTCTTCATCAGGTGCCCAAATAGGAGGCAAGTTAGTTAAATCATTAATAATCTGCATTGGTGAACCTCTTAGCTCGATTGACTTTAGAAACAAATCTTCGCTTTCCTGCGAGACTCGAACGAATTTGACGAAGCGTATTTAATGGACTCAAACCTCTGTACGCCGCGTATAAAAAAAATATGAAATAAAGACCTGAGAAAATAAGGAGGGGCGTTTCTCGGGAGAACCACAAGGGTATTAATGGGTAAACAATATGTGCGCTTATTTCCCATTTACCTAGCCGCATGGATGGGTTAATTCCTAAGCGCCAAAAGTGAAGGTTTGAGTAATCGTTAAGTTTTCCACTCATGCGTTTTTCCACTTGTCTATAAAGCAACTTTCATCTATGACTTTTGTGTCGAGTAGCATTTCACCTACTTTACGAACACCGGATAAATCTGATGTATTTCCATACCGGCTAACGTATTTCTTAAAAGCAGATACATCTAGCCTACCTGCAGCAAACTTTTCCTTAGCTTCCACCAATAATGGGCGCCCTGTTTCAGCCATTGCAGAAGAGATAATACGAGCGTATTTCTCTGGCGAATTTATTGAGTCTTTTAATTGGTCTTTTAATTTCTCATCAAAGAAACACCAAGACCTTATGGCTGTGCGGCCTGTGCCTTGCGGGTTCATTTCTAGACGCTGATTTACAACGGTGTCTATAGCATCGAATAAATTCACTGAGACAGACCGCTGAATGTTTGGAGGTAAGCTATCTATTAGTCTTGATAACGTTGCTTCTGTTGAATTGGTATGAACTGTTGAAATAGTGAAATGGCCAGTAAGTGTTGAACGAGCCAAGTTAGAAATTTCATCGCCATTTCTTACTTCCGACCAAAAAAGAATATCAGGGGCTCTGCGCAAAGAGCCTTGGAATGCTCGGTCGAAACTGGAAAGGTGTCTAGGTGTCTCGCTTTGTACAACATCACCCATCCGGCCATCAATGTTAGATAGATTGAATTCAATAGGGTTTTCGAATGTCAGTACATTGCTAGGGTTGTGGCAAACGTGATGAACAAGGCCAGCAGCAATAGTCGTGCTTTTCCCTGAACCAGTTTCTCCACCGACTAGCATCATGCCTACACCGGTTCTGATCCGTTCGACCAACTCTAAAGGTAGGTCTATATCTTCGATCGATGGAATCTGGTCATTTATGATTCGAATGATAAGCTCAACACCGAAATCATCGGACATTGAGTGAATTGCTGTAACGTGGCATCGACCATACAATTTACTATCGTCATGCAGTAATACGGTATGGCGAAATTTCGAGTCTTTGCCCTGCCCTAAAACACTAGCAATTGAATTTTGATGCATTTCTGAGATTAGCCCTAACGCTTCGTTCCGCTCTAAGACTCTTTCTCCGATAACTTCAATCCGCCCGTTTCTTTTACCCATCAATGGGCGCTCAGAACGAAGAATGACATCATTGAACCCATCGCTTGCGGCTTTCGCAATAGCATTATCAAACTCAATTGGCGTCATTTATAGCCCCCCTGGGGTATGAATACTGGACGCCAGTGTTTGATATCATTGATGTATGCATCATGGTTTATACGAAAACGCATGTCGTTAACGTAAATTGTATCTCCACCATTATCGATAACGAATCCATCATGGATTATCTCAGAGGTAGGCAAACCCCACATGTTTTGCAGATTTGCGAAACGATATTCATATAGGCCGTTAAGTTTGTTAGTTAACCGCTGAAAACCTTCATCTAGTATGATGTTCGCTTGCTCTTTACCCATAACCCAACCTTTATAGAAGGCCCGTTCAAAGACCTTTAACTCTTCGTCATCTTTTGGCATGAGTACACTAGGCATTGGCTCTGGTTCGTCGATTGGGTATGAGAGGTACTGCCTCCATGTGGGAGAAGATAAAACAACCTCAGCTTTATCTTCTAAAGTGTATGCAGCTACTGTTTTACGAATTTCTTTGGTGCTTTTCTTTTCAAATAATTGCGTAGTTTTAACTACCGTAGGGAGAAGTAGATTTCCATCGATAATGAATTGATTAAAGTCGGCAATCTTGTCTAAACTCGCCGCTAATTCCGCTAGTCTTTTTTGATATTTCGCATGGTAAAAATACATGCCTTCATCATTACCCCATTGAGTGGCCTGATTTTCAATGGCTTGTAGGCGAAGGTTTGCTTTTGAATCTGTAGAGCCAGAGTCTCCGGTCCTTTTTGCATTTTTATAAATTTCAGATATTACATTTTGGGCTGCTTCATCAACCCCATCACTTAAAGTAAAACTCGCATCAACAGAGTCCGATGCATTGGTTACATTGGATACTATGAGAGCTACACCACAAAGAAGGGCTCGATGTGACATTTTAAAAGCCCTCATATGTCGTTTCTATGAGATTTTCTGATGCCTTGTAAACTACAATTGCGCGCGTGCCTGTTTGCTGTCCTACATCTTCTAAAATATCGTAGAGTGGACGCATGCGCGCATCTGCAGTGATTAAAATGTTAGCGCTTGGCTTTAACCCTAGATACCTTGGCTTCTCCATACCCGCATATTTGGAAAGATGATTGATGAATGCATCTAAAGGGCCATTGTAGACTTCACCTAGATTAACTAATTGCTGCATAACGGGTAGCGCTCTTATATTAGCCTCATCGACCGCGTTCCCAGCTTCCAAGTAGCGAGCCTTTTGAAGTTGGGCAAGCTTGTTTGAATTAGAAACCATCTGCTCGGCTAATATCGCAATTTTCTGAGTAACAGGATCGATTGTATCCGGTTGCAGCTCTTGAACATGTGAAGCGCACCCTGATAGAGCCACCCCAACTAAACCAACAAATATCAATTGCTTCATCATTTTCACCGTACTTCATATGCCATATGGGAACCTAGAAAGGATGTTTGAAACCCCACAAAAGTCATTTCTAAATCATTAAATGCCTCATAGAGCATTTCCTTGACGTAAAAAGCACTTGAGTAAGCCTTCTAAGAACCCCCTTCAAAACTATTAGTTGGTAGCTTATCGAGATGGCAAAGCTCGACAACTTATTTCCGGATATGGCAGAAGTTTGTTGTTAAGTAGGTGATTTTTGCATTGATAGAATAGGTTTTACGATGTACTAGAGAAATTGAAATGCCTGATAAAAAATCAATATCTAGAGAGCCTTCTACTGAGGAAGCCTATCAAAAGAGAGTTCGCTACTTATTCGGCCAAGTAAAAAAATCATGTTCTGACGTTTCACCTGACTCAGTTTATGAATTTGTCTCGAACATGATTCCAACCAAAAGTTACTCGTGGCTAAGAACCATTAAAGCAAGTCTCGTAATGTATTATGAGAATCACTCAATGATTTCAGAGGCAGAAAAGATTAATAGCTTGTCATCAGATGAATGCAAGCGCAGTAACCTTCAAACTAGTTCAAAGAAAAAGAAAAATATTTCTGAAAAGAAATTGGCAAAATTAGATCTGTTTTTTGAAGAGAAAATTAAAACCTCATCCGATACTTTATTAAGCCCAGCTTATGCTTTTATCAAAGCTACATTACATTGTGGGCTGCGGCCTTCGGAATGGCAAAGCGCCGAACTTGTCGAGTCTACTGAGTCACTGCTAAAAGCAACTGAAGGATTGGGGGTTTACAGCGGTAAGTTCCCTGCGATGACAGTCATAAATGGTAAAGCAACTAACGGGCGCTCTTTCGGGAAGTATCGAATATTGGATCTCTCAGACTTCACTGACAAGCAAAGAATGTTTGTTAGTCTAGCAATATATTATGCAAGTGGCATAAACAAGACCGACTTCGATTGGGATGCGTTTTATAACAATGTGCGCGTTACAATTAATCGAGTAATTTCTAGCAACTTTCCTAGTTTAAAAGGTCTTAGCCTATACACTTTTCGACACCAGTGTATTGCCAATTTAAAGCATGCTGGTTACTCGCTAGAAGAAATCGCAGTCATCGTAGGCCATGGAACCGATCTTACTGCTTCACAACACTATGCTAAAAAGCGATACGGACACACATCAACAAATTTGGTTAAACCAAATCACGCCGACATTCCTCGAATTAAAAATATATTACATTTAAAGTTGAAACAAAGAGGCTCTTTAGAGATTCGCGAGTAGCTTTATATAGCCTCTATTAATTTTAATAAGTAAACTGACAGTTCAGCTAATAGAACTTAATCAAGTAAGCCAAACTCAAACGTATCTCGATTTTGAAAGTTGGTGCAAAACCCCACTATTCTACTCGATGATGTGGGGCTCACATTAGACTTTTTTGATTAAAAGGTTAGGTTGAATCTTTCTCGGAAGTAATCCAATACTTTAACATCAAGGAATGATTGTGAAACTCATACTACTCGTCTTTATCGTAATTCTCGCAGGGTGTTCATTTAAAGAAGACTCACCAGAAACAAGACTAATGGATCTAATCGAACAAGAAAATCCAGTTGCCGTAGATTGGGTAAACAGCATGGGTGGTAAGGGGAAAAAGTTTAAATGGTACTATTCAACAGAGGACTACAAGAACCTCAGTGGGCTGAATGATGCATGCAATACATGGTTTGATGCCGCATCTCCTGATGTCAAAGCCGCTATAATAACAACAATAGAAGGCGACGCAAGAGGCGCTGCTCTACCCAACGTATTAAACTCGTTTGAGTCAAATTCAACCGAAGCAGACATTACTAGATACATGGAATATTTCACAGGAAGCTATACTTTCTTTGTGAATCCGACATATAAGACACGACAATACTTCTTAACAAGCAAAATTTCACAGTCAGAGGAAAGCAACATTAAGAAGGTACTTACCGCAGAATCTAAAGACAATAATTTCGTTGCCTGTTTTACGTTCGCGCCGTTCTTAGGTGCAATTGGTTTTGAAGGATTTTCGAAAGACACATATGAAAGACTAGCAAACGTAATATCGACTAAGAACAGAAGAGAATTGCTAGGGCAATAGTATGACTTTCAATCATAACCAGTAACAAACTAATTAGAAACGCTACAAGTATTATCTAACCAGACGGTGTTTCTTTAAACACACTTAAGCTATATCGGAATCGATGACCACCCGAACATGCGGAGTGATGTGTTTAGCGAAACACCTCTATCAGTTCGCTATACCTACGCCACTGACATTCAGTATTAATAGGCCTGAGAGACATTTTTCACATGTCCGACTACCCAGTGTAGGTGCTATAGCTCACTACTTAAGTTGGTTTCAATTCGGGAAACTAAGTTTGTTTTCATCGTCATTGCCTTTGTATAGTGTTCTTATAAAAGGAATCCTTCAAGCAACTACACACAAACAGGTGTCAAACCCTCGATTTAGGAAATTTAACATACCACTAATACTGCGAGAGTAAGGCAGATATACCCGCAGCGCTTCCTTAAAATTGCAGTATAAGTGAGCTCTTATTCAAAATGTACCAGTCGTTTTTATTACTTTGCCTTCGTTGAGTGATAAATAATTATTTAAAAGCTATAGTCACCGCAGCACTCTATGGTTTATCAAAATAAGTATTTGGCGCGAATGTAGGGAAGAAATTATGTGTGGGATGTGTATAGAAGCGGCAACTCTTGAATGTATCAAAGGTGGAAGAATACAAATAGACTTAGCCAAGACTACCTATGGTGAAACTAGTGATGCGTATTTAGAACCCCACTGCCTTGCAGAAGTAGCTATCGGGTCCGAAAACCACATTAGCCTTCTTTTAGAAGAGCATCCTAAGAGTCCTTCTATTATTTGGGCAGTACTCAATGCGAATCAGAAACGGGCTTTTAGTGAAATAGAGTACGAGATAGCCTTAGACGTTCTCACGATTTCCGTACTTGAAGAGCCACCTGTTATCGAAAAATCATTAAATAAAACACTACCCCACCTTTTATCTTTTCTGAAATGCTTCCCACTCCAAGCAGCCTGTGATTTAGATGGTTTGTTTGAAAACATAAAAGCACGAGACGACTTGCATTTAGTCATTTCAGATGCGGAGATTTTGATCTCCTACCTTTGTGGAAACTACATCTCAAGATATAGCGAATTCAAATTTGATATTTTTACTCAGGAAGTTAATGGTGTAACAGATGATCAGGTCAATGACATTTTCAATTTGTGTCCGGTTTCAATCTTTTTAGCCAAATGGCTATTAGAAAGATTAAAGCCAAATCATATAGCACATGAGCTGATACCTATTTTCGAAGCGCCAGTACCTTATTTCACTTCTTATTACATGGCTTGGCGTAGACATGCGACTTTGTGGCTTTATCAAAATAAATCGGAAAGTGAGTTTCTTTACTTACTTCCCGTCATGTATGTAGAGGCGCTATTTCATTTGAAGCAGGTAACTCCAATTTCAGAACGACTATCAAATGAGATTGATAAGAGGGTCAAGCATGAGGGACTAGGCTGCTAAAACGACAGTGTATGCATAACGTATTAGACTGTTATTTTTAAACCTTAACCTAAACAGCAATCCAACCTTTCAATGGATTTTTTGAGGGCTTACACGTACCTGCTTTGACCATGACCTCATCGGGAAATTACTTTTTATAGGTTGGCATTGGAACAGGTTTGCAGCCGAACAGTCTTGTGACAATTGCGAGATATTCATTATGTGCCTGTACACACCGACTTAGATATTCTGCTGTAAAAGCATGACCGGTTTCTGTTAAACAGTCTTCTTCATTTCTCATTCTCTCACCCAGCTCTCTAACCATTTCAGGTTGAAGGGGATACGCGCAATAGTGTGGTAGAAAGTTGTCACTCTTAATCATCAGTCAATCCTAGCCATATTTAAGTTATGTACAGCGTATCGGAATGTGAATTCGCAGCAAAAAAACGTCTCATACATATGAAATTATCATGCAACAGCCTAGCAAACGCTCTTTAGGACATAGTAAATGCTCTCTCCACATCAGCTAATGCTATTTAGAAGACGATAAGAGTTGTTTTGAGCAATAGCCTGCCCGATACGACTACGCAAAAGCGCCCTGCGCACATCAAAAGACAAATGGCGCACTGATATATCGCCCACATTATAAGAATGTTGGGTTGTCACCACCGATTTGTATAAGGCGAATTTAGCTTGGTTCTCAATTTGATTAGTAAAATACCTGATTAACAATCATCACAATAATGTGTTTTTGTAACACTCAAAATATTGCCCTTTTAGCCTTCAAAATCGTGTTATTGAAACAGCTTTAAATAGTGTTTTTGAAATTACAGTAACGTAGGGAGTAAGAATTAAATGGCGACAAAAGCACGAATGAAATTTGAAAGGAAACTGATATGCCGCAGGGAGCGATAGCGAAAACGCATATAAGGTTTCCGCTGCGCTTGAAATCGACTCAGAGTGCGGCTAAAAGCGGCTATATAGCGAAAACTTTTATTAGCGCTGCCATTAGGTGCGCTGAGTAAAGTGCGCCTCACGTTGCACAGAATTGCCGTATTTGATTCTTTGATATATTTTCCTCTTCGAATCCAAGTTGCTTGCACAGGCCCAACACCCCCTCCAATGTTTTATCGATAACTGAGCAACAACGCTGAGTATTGATTAGTGAATTACCTTTTGAAGACACAAGTGAGACTTCATTAGTCACCACATTGAAACCGGCATTAAGTGTTATGCCATTCACTACACGAGAAGTTACAGGTATCGATTTAGGCGCAATGATTTGTTTCACCCCCTCATGGGTATCGAACTCATAAACGAAGTTATCGTGAGAATTGTTAACACGGGTATGCGTATTAAATCCTGGGCCACCCGCATTACGAATTTGCGTATCGAGTGGGCATACAAAAAGAGGGGTAACAGTATTCATGTTCGCGCCTAGTAAAGTGAGTGACTAATACAACGTGCCTATAAAAGATAGAGTTGCAAAAAAGGGGCGCACCCCCTTATGCCCTATACCAGTAATTCTTTAATTGAGTTGATATGTTTAAGCCCTTCGGGTTTACAGTTATGTTTAGGTTTTGCGGTAATGGTTTCAGCCACACAGAGATTTTCAGGATTGTGTTTTGCGTACCAGACTTTCTTTTTACGGTGATATCGAAAGGCCGAGACATTGAGACTGGCGAGCACTTCTTCATTGGGCTTACCTGAGAAGTGAATTTCAATCCCTTGTAGGGCTTCGTTGAATACTATGCGAGGTTCTGTGTTTGGTTGTTCGTTATTACTGGTGTTTGTAACAGGAGCCGCTTTACCCAGTAGAGCATCACAGATAGTTGCGCCATTAGGAACGTACTTAGCGCCATAACCAAATAGGTTCACCTTATACACCATCCAGCCATCAGCGAATTCATTAGAGCATTCTTTGAGATAGGCGCGTTTAGAGCTGTATGAGCGTTTGTGTTCCATATCTTTAGGCAGGTCAGCTAGGTGAGCAACCGGCGCATAGCCTTTAGCGGCCTTACGCATTTCGGGGAATAGGTTGCGGGTATGGGTAGACCACCCGATAACAACGGTTTCGTAGGTATTGGCACCATAGTAATCTTCAAGAGGGTTACATGCGTTCCCCACCCGCTCAGCGACGATAACGGCTTGTGTGTTCTTAGGCATATGTGAATCGATGTAGGAGACGAACTGAGCAAATGCATCATCAGCGGCTTTGCGTTTAGTTTCGGCTTCGTTGTGCTTGCGTTGCTCTTCGGATTTTACAAAGGCGACTGCATCATTTATTTGGCCAATGGTCAGTGGTGGGCGGCTATCAGAAGTCGACACACGCGCTTGGTCGACATTCATCAGTTTCCATTCGTCTTGAAAGTTATCATGGGCAAGTAAGGTGTAATTGACTTGCTTGGTACGTTTGCCAGAGTGCAGGTCAATGGCATGTCTGCCGGTGTCATTAACGTCTACGACATAGGCATCCACATACCCTTGCATTTTACTGGTATCGAGGTAGCGGCCGATAATTGGATCGTACGTTTGCGTATCGCCAGGGCTAGCAATAAGTGCTTGAAGCATCGCTTCACAGAAAGCAAAGTTTTGTATTTCGTGTTCTTCATCCCCTACATAGCAATTACCATAGAGAATATGACGGGCAGTGCCGTATACCTCTGCACGGGTGTAGGTGATATCGGTGGTAAGGTCATTGCACCACGGCGCTGGTTCTGCATTTTCATAGCGGGCCATGTATGAATCAGCATTTTGTTTATAAAGACATTGGCCTAATTCGTGACCGGACATTTTTGGCATGAACGTGGTATGTTCACGCACAAAGTTACCGATGGCCAAACAGGTTTCGCGACTGGATAAATCTAATGACATGGTGAGTTCCTTACTGGACGGTGAGTACAGGAAGAACGTTGCATGTTATTTTTAACGCGCAATAAAGCGCCAGTGGTGGGCGAATATCACTGATTCTTAGAAAAGGTATTATGGGTATTGCTGGGGGTGTTAGGTGTGCATCCGAACTTCTAATACATCAGTAATCCGTTGCGCATTACCATTCCATACATAGCGAAGGTGGCAACCTTGTGTCGCGCAAGATAATGCTTTTGGTTTGAAGATGGCACAGCATTCACCACCAGCGAGTCTCACGCTACGATAGAGTAAACCATTCGCCCCTTCGAGAAGTTGTTGTTTAGCGAACGCTTGAGACGCATCATAACTATTTGGTTGGTGCAGGTTGTCAAAGTTACTGCCTCTGATATCAGCAACCGGTAACACCACCTCATTGATGTATTCCCGCATCGTGATTTCAGTGTCGGGCTCTTGGGTCGTGGCCAGAAACAATTCACGGTGGTAACGCGTTTCAGCAATTGCCACATCAAGTGTGCTGCCGCAGTAGTACACACCATACTGACCATTGGTAAATCTACTGGGCATTCCGATATGCGTAAACGCCGCCATTACGGGGGTGCTACCTTGACCATAAATCCGGTCCTCTGGTGCAACTAGCGTGAGTTGGCCTAGTTCCTCTAATAACCTATCGTTAGTTAGACTTTCAACGGCATAGAGAATTTCAAACTCATCCTCACTGGCCACATCTTCAAACAAGCTGATAGGCGGGAAGTGCGAGGGAATAAGGCGGTGAGCCTTATTCGCCCAAGTAGGAGTAATAGTATTCAACAGCTATCCCCGAACAGCATCTAGATAGCGGCGTAAATCAAGCATAGTAAGCATGCTACCTTGGCAAAACTGATCTTTAGCAGGTCGGCCACCAAAGTGGGAATTAGGCTTGTTTATCCAAGCATGCGCCTGTTCCGCAGTGGGGAACAATAAACGCAGAGCTTTATAGACACCTAAGACGATAGAAATACGGGTAAGCTGATCCGGAGAAAGCTTGGTAACTTCACCACGTTTCCATTTGAAAAACGTCGCTCTGCTAGGCTCCCCCAGTAATCGAATGATTTCATCGGTACTTAATTTCCACTTCTCGCAGATATTGAAAAACGCTTTCAAGCTGGTTTGAGCCACTTGAGCACTATCAAATCTTTCGAGGGTATTCGCTGTTGTTGTCATAGAAACGCTCCCGTACGCATTATCCTATGCGTATAATTATACACCAATATGCAATAAGAGTATATATATGTACTTTACCCAAAAAGCCAATCTCTTGCACAAAGGGGGGCTCAGACACCCCACCAGCGTATATATTTGTAATAGAGATATAAGGGGGAGGACGCCCCCTACCCAAACATGTCTGCGGTGAGTCCATCCCGTTTACGATTAGCGCGCTTGGCACTGTCAGCGGCTCTTGCCTGTCTTGCCAAGGCTTTCTCTTCGTCACGCTCGGCCTTCTGTGCAATCAGCGTTTCACGCTCTGCGATAAGCGCAGCTTCATGCATTCTCACTGCGTTAAGGTCTGGTGCTATCCCTGCTTTTTCAGCCAAGCTATAGGGCACGGTTTCACCTTTTACTTTGCGACAAAACATGGTGTGGCCAGTAACGTTTTCCAGAGCAATGATTTGTGCGTAGTGGTCTGGGTATGTTTGCGCCCCATGTGCGATATCTTGCTTGCACCCCATGATACAAAAGCGGCAACTTAACCGGCTGTACTTCTCGCCACGTTCACCGTAAGCAGGGTGAGGTGTTTGACCTGCGTTATAAATGGTATCGAACACTTCATCCGTCTTAAGAGAGAAAATCGGCATCCAATCAAACACGGTTCTAGCGACTACACCTTTTTTGTTTGGCTTTAGGGTAAGGCGCTTGTTTATCCATAGAGGGTTTTTCATCGCACGTTGGCGAGATTCTTCGGCTCTTAATCCAATACAGTTAAAAGCCACTTTCGCGCCACGCTCTTTCATTACTCTACGAATGAAGACATCGAGTGGGCCAGTCTTTAAGTCGCTGGTGCACTGGCGGTATTGTGGTGAAGGGAACATACCTCTAAGCAATACCATGCCAATGAAGTCTTTCACTTTGTTTTGAACGACATTAACGGGCAAGCCATCCACGGTGGCTTCGATGTGTTCGATAACCTCTTCATGCTCCACACGGCCTAGGTTAGCGTGAACAACGACGATTTGGTCAGGTCTTACTAGACGTTTGATGGTGTGGTACATCGCTTGTGAGTCTTTACCAGCACTGTGGTTACAGAAAAATATTGTGTTGTGCTCTTTTGCATAGTGGCGGATCAGTTCTTCTCTGAAGCTCACAGATTCAGCGTTGAGGTTGCTACCTGAAAAATCAAACATATCAGCGTTATACATAGCCTTTCCTTTGTGCTCATTGGGTTAACTCAATGTGCCAACTCGGGAGAAGTTGACAAAAAAGCACTGTTTTTCGGGCTGATATGCAAACTGTTTGAACGCCTACGGCGATGACATACAAAAAATGAAGGGGGGTGGCGGTTAGATGAATATCACCATGTATACCCATGTAGGAGTTCACGGTGCGTGAAGGTTTCATTTCCAGTGACTAAAAGAATGCGCAAGGCGCACCCATAGGGCAAGGGGGCGTGTTTCCCCTGCCGACTTTCACCATAAATAAAAAGACTGCCCAGAAAGCGGTAGCGAACAAGGGGCAGCATAGGGAATGCAGCGGCCGCACCTGGCACGCTGCTCGGGGGTGGTTAAGGCGCGGTAAACTTATCTTCTAGGTCAAAGATGTTCTGGCGCAGCTTTCTGAGTACCTGCTCGGCTCTTTTACGGGCATCGTCATAGCGTAGCTTATCGGCCAAGGTCGTTTCCTTTTTGGCTTGTGTGACAAATCTACGCACGGTTTTTTAGCAAGGGTTAGCTGGTATTCGCAATCCGCAAATTTTGTCATCTTGGCTACGCGCTCGTCGTAAGTCATGACTTTAACGGGGGGTTTAGTTTGCGCGGGTGGCTGTATTGATGAATCCATGATGGCTGCTCCGGTTTAATTAAGTACTTTGCTAACGTGCCATTTAACAAGGTGGCTGCAAATAAAGGTGTCGCTTGGGTGATAGAGGGGGTGCAACTCCCCCTTGCTTGTCCTCCCACTCAATACACAAGTTTGTCTGAGCGAGAAATCCACCGCGCTATCGTCGGGGCTGACAAGCCATTTACTTTCCCGATGGCTTCGCATATCTCTTCATGGGTTTGGTATCCAGCGGCTTTTGCAGCGTTGATGTGTTCTTGGAAAAGACCGTAATCAAGGTTAGGCATTAACACAAAGCAGTCTGTTTTCACTTCCTCTGCAGAGAATGAGGCGTTCTTAAAATAGCTGGGCAGGTCTTGATTAGGTGAACCCCCAAACTTAAACGTGCCGTTATCTGTGGCCTTCACCACCAGCGTGTAGGTGCCGCCCATGCCTGAACTGATGCTCACTTGGCTACCTACGGCTAAATGCTCTGTACGTGTAATGGGTAATCGATTGGCGGTAACAAACATAATAAACCTCATAATATTGAAACTGGGATGATGGCGATGAAGGCGTGTTCCCGTTTTGTTGGGATAACCTAACGTTGCATTGTGGTCGAAACCTGCAAATAAATGGCGCTTGAAGGCGAGGAAAAAACAGGCAAAAAAAGCCCCTAACAGGAGGGGCAAACGGGAGGTGTAACAGGTTACGCAGCCAGTTTTGCTGTGCGTGCTGGAAGTGCAACATTGATATTGAACGTAACAACGAAAGCGGTTTCTTCACCGTTTAACGCGATCATTTCGATATGGGTAACATTGTGTGCAATACCCAAATCTTCCACCAGCAAGGCTTCGATACGTTCAAATTGGGTAAGGCCATCATTTAATACATACCCAATATTAGGGATAACGCAGCCGGTGCCTTTCACTTGTGGCATTTCTTTCATGATGAATGGCAATGAAGCCATTGCGAAAGTTAAGCCAAGGTCACTGCGCGGCTCGTGCAATACAAGCGTGATGTTTGCGCGTGAAGGTAATAGAGGTTGTGAAACGGGTTCAAGGTATTTAGTTAGCTTGCTCATATCATTCTCCGACAGGTCATTGGGTACAGGTCTACTGTGCAAGCTGGTGGTAAAGTTGCAAAAAAGCGCCCCCGTTCTGATGATTGCCTTTTTCCATTTGTCATTGAAAACGAGGGGCCAGTGAAACGGGCTTTACTGCCCGTGACTATCGATATTGAAGTACTCTTTTAAGGTGTGCGCATTGGTGACAGATTCGCCCAGCAAGGTAATGTCAAAATTGCCCACAAGCGAACTGGAATAGACATATATAAATTGTGTGCCTTGAACATCTCGTAGTAGCGCCTTTTGGGCTTTCTGATTAACGTCCATGACGCGCCTATTTGGCCGCACTTGCTTTTGCAGGTCTCTTTTCACCTTTGTATTCTCAAACACATGGTATGGGCTCTCTTTCACCTGAGCTCTTATTTTCCATAAACTGCTGTTAAAGCTGTAAACGGTGTCTACATCAAGTTTGTAGCTATGCGGGGCAACCCAGTAACACTGCTCCCCCACATAAAAGGTACAAATACCTGTGCTTTGTCCTCGTTGTTCAATCACGCTTAATGCATCATCGTTGTTATAATCAATACCCAAACTGAAGCCTAACGCGCATAGTTGGTTATTGATGCCAGGTATATCAAAAGCTTCTTTTCTTTTTGTACTCATTTGTTTCGTTCCCATAAATAGAAGGTGTGTTAGCGGCATTTAAGGCCCCAGCGTATGTGCTGAGGCAAGCATGGGCGTTTATGCGGCGATGTGATAAGGGGTGGAGCGGCGTCTTGAATTGCTGAGCTGCTGTGCAAAACCATTGCCTACTGGAATGGTGTAGTCATCGTCACCTTTGCTTACCATCAAAGAGAAGGCGGCAAGAATGGCAATGGCGTCTAGATTATCTTGGGGGCGTTCAATGCGGTAATCCCCGCTATCTTCTATTAGGGAGAAACAAGCCCATGAATCCATCCACTGTTTAACCGATGGCGCGATGGGATTTGGGTTCTCTTCCAGTGAGTCATAAAACGCAGGGTGAAGGGAGACACCGGCTAAGCTATCAGCAAAGTCTTTTGGGTCTATGACCTTGGTTTCTTCAAGGGCATGTTCATACGCTTTAATGTGTGTTGACGCTTTCGTCACGCGGCCATTGGGGCGCAGGAATTTATCATAACAAGCTTTGGCGCCCTTCCCTGCCACTTCCCCCATAATATCGCCTTTTGAGGCCCCAAAAGCAGCAACATGCCAACGGCGTGAAATGTAGCCTAATTCGTCAACCACATTATTATCGCCACCAAGCTCAATGGCGGCAAAAACATCAATATCAATGAGGTAGTTCTCGGCTAATATATCGAGGTTCAACGTGGCCTTGTCTTCCTCGCTAATGTTGAGAAGTGTGGTGGCGACAACTTCACGGTTAAACAAAACAAAATATGACATAGTGAATTCCTTTAAAGCTGTGCTGAGGCCCTGAAAACAGGGCTAGAAATAAGCATTAGGCGAGTACGGTTCAACAAACAGCGATTGGCCTTCGCCATAACGGTCCGCGTTGTTCGTGATATAGCGCTCTGCGGCACTTCTTGAGGTGAAGTTATCCTTCAGGGTGTAGCAGCCATCTTCGGCATTTAGGATCACGCGGTATTTCATAAGCCCCCCTTAAAATTGGCTTGATTAAGATAGGTTCAACGTGCCAATCAAAGGGGAGATTGCAAATAAGTGCCGAGTGTTAAAAAGGGATTGATGAGGTTTCCATTTCGCCTAGTCGTTGGGCAATTTCGTGGCGCTCTTTGAACCCAATAGTGGGATGTTGATACAAGAGGGTAAGCACTTCATAAATGGCCACCCCATGTAATGAGGTTTCAGGCTGACCAATATGGCAACGACCGTCTTGTGTAGACGAAAAGCAAGGTAGGGTATCGATGTCATTCAACAATGACTTACCCATGCGACTCCCCTTCCCTTGGGTAGGTAAGTCTTCGCGCTTAAAGGTAACGCCTTCAAAGGCACTGGCAAAATGAACTATGTCGATAAACTCTTTCATATGAAAGCCTTTCTCAAATTGGCTCATATACGTGCCAACACTTAACTTGCCGCCACCACGCTTCATCAATCCATAGCAGCACGCTTCGCCGCGTGCACGTACGATTTGCGCCAAGAAATCGGGAAGCGTTTGGGCCATTGCGACGATACGCCAGTGCGGTGCAGCGCCTTCAATTGAGACTTTTTCAATAGCGGTCACAATCTGATTTTTGACATGGGTATAAGGCTTGTCTTCATAGTGTTCCCAATTCCAAACAAGGGGCGCCAGCACTCTAGTTGCTAAAATATCGACGTTCATGAGTATTCCTGTTGTCAGTTGATTACCTATTCAACGTGATGATATTGGCAAGAGATGCAATAAAACGCCGTGGTCACTTATCCATTGCTTACGCTTTTATTTTGCCCATAAGCGGTAGCGACCAGGGGGCTAAAAAAACCGCCCGTGGGCGGCGTTTCCCGTGATTAGGCAAGCATGAGGTCTAGAAACTCAAACTGGGTTGTCATGGTTTGACGGGGCGCTTTAACAAGGTGGCAAACTGCCATGGCAATCCACTTGGCCATGCCTTCGCCTTGTTTCATATCGATACCTTGTCCCAAACCTTCATGCGCCGTGGTCATTGGGGTATCAGCCCCCAGCGCCTCATTGCATTGCTTCGCTCTTGCATGCTCTACCGGTGTTAACAAGCGTTCCATACCATCGGGGCGCGCTACCATTGGGGGCGTAGACTGACGTTTAGTATAGTGGCGGTTGATTGTGCCTACTTGTGTGGTGTCTTCATTCACCAGCTGACGGGTAAAGCCATTGCCTTTTTTGGCATCAAGCTTAGCCTTTTCTTTTAGGTAGGTATTTTCAGACCACATTTTGTCGTTTGCCGCGATAGGCTCCATGATTTCGCCTAGACGCTTATGAGCACGTGGGTAGCAAGGAATAGCCGTTTCTGCGTCTAAACGTAGCCCTTTTGATACCGCTACGAACCAATAACGTTCGCGGTTTTCAATAGAGCCTGATTGTTCATTATTTAAAATGGTTTCAAAGATGTTGTAACCAAGGGCTTGAAGGGTAGCTTTAATCAACACGTATGAAGCGCTGTCTTTAGCTTCTGGTACATTTTCACTGAGATATACGGCCGCGTTGATAGTGTCTAGCGCTTTTAGGTAGCCATAGACGCCAACGGCATCAGTCGGATGCTGTTCTGCAATCGCGATTTTATTTTTTGTTTTGCCTGACTTGCTGTGGCCAGTGCAAGGAAGTGAGAACTGGCAGATGTTCACACTGTTTTACCAGTCTAATTCAATCATTTCTAATGGGCTGTTGAGTACACGCGTGCTTGATGTAACGGCAGGGTTATTGCGCATTGCCACATCGAGGTACTTGCGTTCGCGATCAGCAATCCACTGGGTATCAACTTCATATCCCGCACTGGCGAAACCGTCATGTAAAGCAGCGGTAGACATACCGATACCTGCACATAAGGTGCCTTCTGTCAGTGTGCCCGCGTTCACCGCGTTTACAAAATCCTTCTCGCGCTGTGCGCGTCTTTGTTCGTTTGCATGGACGGTGATAAGAATTCGACCTTGCTGAGCATGAATATGCACCTGCTCGGCTTCCCCAACATAATCCGCAAAATCACGGTTACAAATATCCACCAACGGCTTGGCATGGTTAGCACCACGAACCGATTTGCCACTGACCACCAAAGGGCCATTTTCATCCACTACCAACTCAACACCTTTGCTAGTGATTTCACGGCGGTAAGTTGTGCCGATAGCAAAGTCATTGTTCGCCAGTATTTGGCCATCAAAGTAAGTACGTTTAGCATTTTTATGAGGTGAGCAAGCAGCGGTAATATGGTCGGTCATGGGTTCATCCAAGCTGTGGTTTTAAGACACACTAAACGTCACATACCCCACCCGCTTTTCAAAAAAACACCCCCTTTATGCTGCGCTTTTAGCGCTCCGGCCTTTTGTTGCCACAACTCCCGAAACCCGCACTATGCCTGTATTGGAATAGCTTTTAAGGGGAAATAATTATGGTGAAACTGTATCGAGAAACCTGCCATACCGTGGATGAAGTAAATACGCTTACTGAAAGCCTGAGAAGGCAAAGTAAGGAATACACCATCGTTCATGCCAACGATTTAACCACGGTGATATGGGCAGAAATGCCATTGGTAGATGATGAAGAAACGTTTCATTTCACCTTAGTCGATGAAGCCGATGATGCAGAGGTAACGGGCACGGTAAGTACCGACAATAATCTGGGCTTAGCCATACAACTTGATGGTTTTGGTACAGCTGATAACCCTTCCGGCGGCTCAATCGTCTTTCTTGAACGTTACGAAGGTAAAACATCCGTTTTGGTTTATGCGGATAACAGCAAAGACGAACCCACTCATGTCATTAATCTTGAGGGGGCACAAATTGAGGAGAACAATATGGTAAAAAAGTAGATTTCACCGCGCTTCGCTACGAGTGCTGGGTGATGATCTGCGTAAGCTCGGTGTATTTTATCTTGGTGGTGGCTGGGTTGGCTTCTTTGTTGATAGTGACAAAATGAGCATGAATGCCGCGGCTATCCTGTTTGCAACCGGTGTACTTTGCTATGGCTATGGCTTATACTTGGACTACAAAATAACCAATGCAAGCGAAGATGAAGAGGACCATAAATGATCAACGAACTAGCAAGTTACGGTGGCGCATTTTGGTTTATGATTTTAACGCCCGTGATAATAGGCGGTCTAGCATGTATCTGGGTTCATTTTAATGCCGACAAGTTAAAGACCCATAAACACCAATCGGGGCAACACTAAGTCGCACTTAAACGACATCACTCGATG
Organism: Alteromonas stellipolaris; assembly: GCF_001562115.1. Taxonomy (NCBI): domain Bacteria; kingdom Pseudomonadati; phylum Pseudomonadota; class Gammaproteobacteria; order Alteromonadales; family Alteromonadaceae; genus Alteromonas; species Alteromonas stellipolaris. Next base: position 32,205 of record NZ_CP013927.1, on the reverse strand, counting down.
TCGTTTACCTTGTCTGGCCATCTTGCCATTCACAAGCCAAATTTAAACGAAAAAGCACAATGAGTCTGCTCACTGTGCTTTTTTTCTATCTGATGTATCTACGCCCCCAAAGGGGCAAGTTACTAAACTACATTTGTTACTTCATTACTGCTTTCGACATAGAGGCTAACAACTTGGGGTATCGTTGAAATGATGGTGCGTTTAATCGCGTAATCGAACAAGGCTTTGATAAACGGTGCAGCGTCTTTGTCAAAGTAGGCGAGATCTTCTATCCATTTCTTACGTTCCGGTCGATAAGCAGCAAAGCAAATGCTTAAGCGTCCGTCATCCAGTTGGTTGACCGTTTCCACAAAGTAGTGATGTTTATATCCCTTCACAATAGTGTGACTGATAGCAGGTTCAGTGAACCCTTCTTTTCTCACATTAAAAGTGTACATATCAACCTCGCTTTACTTGATAACGGATGAAAGCCATATAGCCATCCCCTTCACTGGTAGGTTTCACGCCATAGTCAGTAACAGTGGCATCGTTTAACAGTTTGACCGTACCTGCTTTAGCGGCTTTATAGAGTTGGCTATTCATGGCATTGGCTTCTGTTGTAAACGGTTTACCGTCACTTTTCACGCTACACTCATCTACCTTGTCGTTTGGGTTAACGAGGTTGTGGAGTTCGCGATAGAGCCAGTTAGCCGCTGCAGCGCGAGGGTTTTTATAACCTCGGCCAACAATGCCCGACGGTGAGATAGTTCGGTTATGCAACTCGGCTAGGTGGGTTCTAAGTTCCAATAATTTCATAAGGCCCCTGAGAGGTTGTTGAGTATGCTAATGACTGTGGCAGGTTAGCTCAAAAGGTCGAAAAAATGCCTTCGCGGCCACGTTATCCATACGCCCTGCTTTATGCGACCAAAGCGATAGCGACTAGGCGCAGTGAGTGAAATTTAGAGCCAAGCTGGGGGGGTGGTGAACCCCCACCAGGGGCATTAAGAGAAGTGTTGCGCCAGTAATGGAGCACCAAGTGACTCAATAAGGTTGGCACCATATTGTGAACGCGGGTGGCAGGAATATTCACGTATCCGCTGGGCGTAGATAGCCGAATCGGTTTCTTCTTCTTCCAGTAAGAAGCCGAATGACTGAGCAACATATATGATTGTCTCACGCTGCTCTGAGATAATTTCCGGTGTCCAGCACACGCCTTTCCCTTCTTGATAGTAAAATGTCACCGGTTGGCCTGAGATAACATCAACACGACACTTCATCGCTTCAAGGGTGTTAAGGGCTAACGTCTTGTCACTTAGGCAACTTGGCTCATACGTCACAGTCACGATCAGTGCGGTAAAGTCACAATCGATAGCGAATATCTCTTTGGTTAACCCGCTAATGGTAAGTATATGCGTGACAGAGCGATGCACTGCTTCACGTAAATTCGAAACGGTTGATTCAATGAGAAACCAAGCACGATCATCAGCACCGGTTAGTGGGCTCGAAGTGAAGTGAAACAAGGTTCCGCTATCATTTAATATGGCTTGAATTTGCGTTTTCATAATTGCCTCTTACTGTTCAATTGGGTACACCTAGAACGTGTCAGCTTGATTGGATTCAGCAAAAATAGACCGCTTAAAAGCGGTCTACCTTGAGCCGAACATGCCCTACCAGAACAAGCCATAACCAACATATAAAAACGCATTAACCAACATCAGGCATAGCACCTGTTCGAACTGCTGTTGGCGTTCGTCATAGTCACGAGATACATGTGTCACCATGTTTATGACAGTGGCAGATAGCAACACACCAGCGCATATCAGCCCTAGTCCACCAATAAATTGAAACTGACTTAGGTGGCCATTGAAGAAGGCAGGTAGCGCACACCTTAATGACAAAGCTAAATGGCCGATAAACATACCCAATGCGACAAAACGCATACCCGAAATGGTAACTCTGACTTTCTTACTTGAAACCTGCTTACTATCGATTGCGTACATCGTTGAAACTCCGTTGTTAGTTGACAAGTTCAACGTGTCTCAAAGGGGGGGGGTTGCAAAAAAGCACCTATTATTCCGTGCCATAAAAAAGCCGCGTAAGGCGCGGCTATTAGGGGGAGTCATGAAACTGAATTAATAAACCCTAAAATCATCCACCAGATGGCTAAGCGCAGTGAGAAAAACTTGCCTACGCTCGGCACTGATAACAATTTCACCATGAAATGAAGCCTGAGTACTTAACACTTCTGCACCAGACATCTCACTAATAAGCTGAATAGATAAACCATCTGTAGGCCTCTCAATACTGGTCTTAATATCAGGAAGTAGCTTGTTTTCCATAGCAAAGCCTTAACCATAAATGTTTTCTAATCGATTGGGGATCTCAATAGAATGTCGCTTTAAAACCGCTTCAAGTAACCCGCGAGCATGAGATAGCCCTTTAGCGTGTAATTGATTTCCACTGTTGGACGCAGTTTGTTCTTCTTCGCGCAATTCCGTTACTAGGGTGCGTAAATCTAATTTTATATTGCTCATTGAATCGCCTGTGTGAAAGTTAATACCGCGTTGACTAGAAAGCCATACGGGTGTTATCAAAGTACCTAGCCCGTTCTGGAGAAAGCAGCCCTGCTAGGCCGCTTGTCGGATCATGCCGCTTAACCGCACTGCAAGGGTTCTTGCTGAGGCAATGCGCTTATCAAGGTACAGATAAATGGCACTTGAAAGCTCTCGCTCCATATCTTCAATCGCTTCTTCGGTAAGCGCTAAAAGCATCGGAACATCGTCTTTAATCATGGCACTCATGCTGGTTTTAAGCTCGGCACTTGAGTCGAATTCAAGGGGTAATACGACGGAATCAATGACGGGGAAAAATCGTTTCCCATCAGCGGTGTTACGGATAGTACTACTAGTGAACATGTTTATTTCCTCTTACTTCTTTGATGCTTGGAAATATACGAAACGGCCAGTAAGCCGCAAATAAAGTCCGTTTTACGCACCCACATATGTGGGCGCAACGGCTTTCCGGATATCGTGATATTTAATTGGGTTTGTATAAGTCTGCGGCCACCAGCGTTAAGTCGCTTAGCACTTCGGGATTTTCCGGAAAAGCAGGGATAAGGTGAATGCGGTTTGTCACCCCCTTGAGGCCAGCAGCAATTACCTGAAAGTGTTCTTCAAAGGCTTTCGCGTCACTAAGGTATTGCTCAATGCTCGTGCTGTATTTGCGGTCTTTATCTTTAAATACGACTTCTTCAATAAAGCCTGCATCTTTAGGGTGGGATAACAGCACGATGTCATCGTACAGAGTATCTTGTTCAAATTCGTCGTTGAACTGATGAATGTAGCCTTGTATCTCTCGAAGGTTTAGCTGCTTTTCGGGCGAGTATAAAGCTTGGTAGGTTAATGGATCTAAAATGCAACGGTCAAAGACAGCTTTTTGGATACGATTGGCTACACACGTATGGTGGCCGGTAACGTAACCACTAAAAGTAAGCTCTGAAAGTTCGTTTAAAGGCTTTTGTAAGATTTTTTCGTTGATAGGAAACATGATCCGCGCAATCTCAGGAAACATGAAGAAACCCAACTGACGTGCAATATGTTTAACACCTTCTGATTTACCTGCACCTTCCCATCCAGATAGGGCAACAAAGCGGCGTATAGAATTATGATACATGGAATGACCTCGATGATTTAAGTTCAAGGTCAACGTAACTAACAAGGACAATGGTGCAATTTATGGCCTGCTTACTATTAACCCGTTATCCCAATATCAAATAACCATTCGTAAGAATTAGTAAGAGTGACAGCTCTGTCAGTGCATTCGATACGCGCCGTACTAAACCCGCCTACTTCAGGGTTCAATGCGAAATTTGATAGGCTTTGGGCATCTTTTAAAGTGGGTAAAACCAGCTCAATTTCATGCCCAGCGCCTAGTATTACGAGGCATCTACCTTGGTAGCTCTCAGGCACTAAACATTCGACATACATATCATCAACATTCATAGCTCACATTCCATCATTAATAAAACAAGCCACCAGGGGTACCAGTGTGGCTGGTAAGGTAATCGGAGTATGCAAAGTCGTGCAATTCATATACTGAATTGCACCTAGCGCGATATATGTCTTATTTATAAACATCCTGCCTATGAAAGGCTTTAGGCTGGTGAATGCACAGTGACAGTAATTGTGTGGTTACGATCCGTTTTGCATAGCGCATACTGCGAATTGTGCGTGTAGCCAATAGAAGCTATGTTGACGATGTTACCCTGCTCAATGCGTTTTAAACATTGAATGGCTGACTCACTCACAGTGATGCATTCCTGCGTGTCTAAGCTTGTGTAGCTAATAGTGACAGAGCCTTTACCTTCTTTATTCAACGCCTTACTAAACTTATTCAACGCCTTACTAAACTTTGAAATCAACTTCTTGTTATCAATATCATCTATTTTCTGCTGCACCTCGCTAATGCGTTTGTTTGCACTTCTGACTGCTCTTTGAATGTGTTTAGTGTCAGAGGTCTTAGGACATTCATCAATCGCATAGACTGCATCATCTCGAAGTACCTTAGCCTTAAATAGCCAACCTCTTAAAGATTCAGTGCCCTGACAAGTGAAGTAAGCATGGTGGATTTGCAGGTTGAGTGAATCTGTTAGCTCTCGAAATGCTATTGCGTTCATGTGAATTCCAGTCAGTAAGTGGGTGTAACTGAAACGTCCCACAATGATGAATGAGCGCAATTTAAAGCCGGACTCCCTTCCCCAAATTCAACCTAATGAAAATTAATTTTCTATAGTTAAAAGCCACGAACCCCAAAAATTTGCGTGTCCTTTTTAACCTACAATTCACATAAAGAACCCCGTTTTTAGCGCATATTTGAGCAGTTTTAACAAGTTAAAACTCATTACCCAGCGTGTTCAAAATGATTATTATTACATTTGTTTCAATAGATGGAAGTATTAAGCATAAAAGAACGCAGGCACAGATTGATTTCTTATTACTGGAACGAGATTCACATAAAGAATTCTTGGATTTTTGTGGTGTAAATATCAATGAATGATCGTATTCAAAGAACGGTAGCTGCCGTAGAAAACGCTATAAATGAGATCTTGGCCAAAGGGACGAGAATTTCACAGCATGCCATTGAAAAAAAGGCTGGTTTATCTAATGGTGCGTTAAATTATAATTGTACTGAATACAGAAACCTCAAAGAACGTATAAGGGCTATAAAGAGCAGTAAAAACGAAGACTGCAATGCAAATCTACATTTAAAGAAGCAGATATCTAAACAAACTGCTCTAAAAAACAAATATAGACTTCAACGCGATGAGCTCAGAGCGGAAAATGCGCTACTTCATTCAGAAACTAAAGAACTCCTGTATCAAATGTTCAAGTTGCAGCAGTATGTTAAACAAATTGAGAATACCAAACTCGCAAACTTAAATGACTTTAGATGAGAATGGTCAAACTTTCAGACCAAAACCGATTTGGGCGTTGTATATTGAAGAATTAGATGCCACTAATATCTACATACATTCGACTAAAATTGCCTAGCAGACTCTAGACTACAGGGAAAGTGAAGCGGTAAAGCAGAATACTGAGTTTAGATTCGGTTCCAGAGCTACCTGAGTTCAAAACCATGCAAAACTCAATGTATAAAAGCTTGAATTATTGGACGCTAAAAGCGTTGGAAATGATGAGCTTGTTTGTTGAAGCCGAATATCACGACGCTTTGTATAGTAAGTTTGAACATTAATCTGCTGTTGGTGACAAAACTTCACAGCAGTGAGTCGGCTTTACTTTTTTTGGGCAAATAGGTTATGCCTGTCTTGTGTATCTCGTGGTTGATGTTACTGAATGGTCATTCACTTAAGCAAAGAGAACACCATGCCTTAGCTAACCTGTAAATTGAATACGGGGATTACCGAACGGATACGAAAACTTGAAGCTAGAAGTAGTGGTACACTCATACCATGAAAGCACAAAGGGAGTATGGAAAACTAGAAACGCTAAAAACTAAACTAACAACAATTTTAAGTATAAATTCAGCTAATCTTAAGTTTGGGTTGTTATCTTAATTTATATTTGTAGATAGGTACGTTTCATTGAAAGTGCTAATTATTGAAGATTCAACATCACTTAGAAGAAGCTTAAGAGTTGGGTTATCCAACCTTGGCTTTACGGTCGATGACACAGGTGATGGCTCTGAAGGGCTTAGCATAGCGTTGGCTGGAGACTACTCATTACTGATACTAGACCTGATGTTACCTTCGGTTGATGGTACGACGATATTAAAAGCTATTAGACAAGCAAATAAAGATATTCGCGTACTAATCCTATCGGCAAAGGATCTTACTGAAGATAAAGTTGAGGGTCTGCTTAACGGTGCTGACGACTACCTAACTAAACCATTCTCTTTTGACGAGTTACATGTTCGATTACTCTGTCTTATGCGCAGAGGTAGTTTAAATGTCAATGACAGTACAATTAATATTGGTTCAATCTCACTAGATTTACACTTAAAGCAACTTAGATGCGGAGGTGCTGATGCTAATTTAACGCCTAATGAGTACAAAGTTGTTGAATGTTTATTTACCAACCAAGGGAAGGTCATATCACCTGAAAAACTTAGCGAATATTTAGCAGGACAATATGATGCTATTGCAAAAAATTCGTTAGAAGCCCACCTATCATCAGCTCGTAAAAAAGTAAAAGCAATTGGTCACGATCTGCCCATCAAAACCAAGCGAGGTTTTGGGTATTTTGTAGAGAATAAATAGTGAATTCAATTCAAAAAAAGCTCAGTCGATATTTATCTATTTCAATTTCAATATTGTTAGTCGCTATTTTGTTGGCTACGGATATCAGCGTTGACAAGTGGATTAGTGAAGAATTTGATCGAGCGATGATCAATAAAGTTGGCCTGCTAGAGACTTTAGTTAAAGAAGATGAAGAAGTAGACTTTGATTTTGCAGGTGAATTCATGCCTGAATTTGAAGGTAAAGAAAATCCTGAGTACTTTCAGCTTTGGTATAACAATGAAGTATTTGAGCGCTCCGATACACTAGAATTCTTTGATGTAAAAGACCTTCCTAGATTAGATGTAAAATTAAATGGCTTCATCATTCAAGATATAACTTTACCAGACGGACGGGATGGTAGAGTGTTGTTTAGCAAATTCTTACCACAAGTCGATTCAGATATTCGCGAAGCATTGGGCGTTACCAGAGAAGAGTTCGCAAACAAACAAAAGCCTGTGGAGTTTGCTTACGCACTGAGCAAAGAAGATCTTAATTACATTCTCTGGTTTGTTGATGTCATTTTCGTTTTGACCTCAATAATTGCTGTATTAACGGTTCGGAAGATAGTTTCATTAGTAGTGGTGCGAAGTTTAAAGCCAATTGATGAATTTGCTCAGAAACTCAGTAACGTTAGTCTGACATCAGATAATGCCGACGTTTCCGTTGAAAATTTGCCTGAAGAGTTAATCTCTATCGCCAAGGCTACAAATCAATTTATTAAAGATAACCGTAATCTTTACAAGCGGGAGCAAAGGGTCACGTCAGATATTGCTCATGAGCTAAAAACGCCTATTACTGAGCTGCTCAGTTTAAGTGAGGTTGCCCTTAAATTTCCCCATGAAAAGCAAATTACTGACAACTTAGCCAATGATGTTAAAGACATTTCCACAAGACTAAAAAGCATTGTGAACGGGATTCTATTGCTACAAAAGAGCAATAGTAGTCAAACACTTCCAACAGCCGAAGTCGAATTAATAGCTTTGTTCAATAGCGTTTTAAGTTATGAAAACAAGTCAAGTAGGCAAATTGACACCGATTTTGACAGCGACTCTATTGTAGTAACTACCAATGAATTTGCACTGGAAACAGTGCTTTCAAACCTAATAAGTAATGCAGTTTATTACAGCCCTGAAAGCACTGTTATCGATATCGCAGTGAAAACTAGGGGTGGGAAAGTGCATATAGAGATTACAAACACGTGCGAAGGAGAGTGTTGCGAGGATGATTTAAATCAGTTTTTTGAACCTTTATGGCAAAAAGATGACTCTAGAACCTCAACAGAGCGCTTTGGACTTGGCTTGGCGATCGTAAAATCATATTGTGAAAGGCTTGGAGCAACTATCTCTGTCTCTCTAGATGATCTGAATCATATAACTTTTACAATCGTACTGTCATGAAGCCATTAGTAAACTACGTTATTTAGTTATTCGCATTGACTATTCCAATGTTTGTTAGCGCTTCAGACGTCATTATTGATGGCTCTTTGCAAGAACAAAAATGGCAGGAGCAAATTAAGCATACCGCCAATTATCAAGTCACCCCTCAAACTTTATTTAGCTCAGATGGAAATTTTCACTTTCAAATATTTACTAGTGAACAGGGTTTATACGTAGCAGTTTCAGCGACAAAAGAAAATCCATTGAGAGTTCGCACTCAAGAAAACGATACTCTTTTTACCAACGACCACATTCAAATTATGTTGGATATGAATAATACCCAGCAGACGAGCTACGTATTTGCGATTAATCACCAAGGCTATTTTTATGATGGTATTTATAAGCAGAATAAAGAGTTAGATCTAGACTGGAGCAGCAACTGGAACTATGCAGTTAAAGCACATGACAATATATGGGTAGCAGAACTCTATATCCCGTGGAATTCGATGGTTTTTAATATGCAAGAGCAACATGAATTCGGTATATCTGTCTCTCGTTATGATGAAGAAACCAATGCTATTTATTCATCTATCCCCGCAAATTCTTCGATGAATAGTTTTTTGCAAAAATTCAACAAAGAAGTAGCAACCATCAAGGCCGAATCTAATTTCGACATTTTTCCCTATATATCTGTAAACAGGGATATAACAAATAATCACAATAGTACTGATATAGGCACCGAGATTTTCTGGAAACCTACAAAAACTCAGCAAATAAGCGCGACAGTTAATCCAGATTTTGGTCAGGTAGAGTCTGATGAGTTAGTTGTTAACTTTTCCGCTATTGAAAGTTTTTTCTCGGAAAAGCGTCCCTTTTTCAATGACAATCAAAATATTTTTGATGTTGTCGGTCCTGAGAATTTAAGAGTGGTTCATACACCAAGAATTGGTGGGGAATCTTATTATGACGAAGACTATGCTGGAGACTTAGATTCTGCATTTAAATATACATTTGCCACAGAGCAAGTAGATTTAGGCTTGCTCTCTGCATTTGAAAGCTCAGAGAATGGACAATCAGGAAGAGATTTTTGGGTATTGAGAGGCCAGTATCATACTGATGCTAGCAAATTAGGGATTTCTATCAACAATGTCACCACACCAAGCATTGAGCGTGAAGCGACTATTATTTCTACAGACATCAACTACGCATATTCAGAAGATACTGAACTGAATTTAGGCATTATTAGCTCTCACATAGAACAAACTCAAACAACAAGCGGTGATACCGGGTGGTGGCTGACGGGCAGCATAGAGTCATCAGAGCAGCAAAGTCATGAGTTTAGCGTTTTTAGCTATGGCGATGAATTGCAGCTTAATGATATTGGTTATGTTAAACGAATTAACAGAAACCAATTTGAATATGAGTATGAATATCAAATTCCAGACCTAGATATGTGGTCGATTCGAGATGTCACATTTGCTATAGAAGCTGAATTAAAAACCAACTATGAAAGTGAAAAGTTACCTCGTATTTTAGCCAGCAGCATTGAGTTGGTTGCTGACTCCGAGTTTGAATATCAGTTCGGTATTGAATATGGCACATCAGGCTTAGACGACTTGCTGACGAGAGGCCGTCAATCTGTTTGGCTTCCATCATTTTATATTGCCGAATTGGAAATTAGTTCTCCAGAGTATGATTGGGGAACCTTTTCTCTCGAGTTTGAACTGGGAACAGAGGGGCTTTCGGGAGCATTTTACAACGCTGAGTCAAGCATCGAGCAACAGTTTAGTGACAATATATTGGTCAGTTTTACTCTTGCGCAATACAAAAGTGACAGTTGGTTTGACTGGGACGAAGGTAAAACTGTTGATGAATACAACTTTACTGAACAAAGTATAGAGTTAAGCCTTGATTACCAAATAGCAGACAACCAAGAGTTACGAATAAAATTTGAATCAGTGGTTGGCAAAGCCAAACATTTAAATCGATATCTCGTTAATGCTGAAGGACGCTTATCAACCTTTGGCGAACAAGATGATTTCTCTTTCTCCGAAAGTGCATTCCAACTGCGCTACAAATATGCTTTGAGCCAATTAACCGCCTTTTATTTTAGTTATAGTTTTGGGGGAGAATTTGAAGATGACATTGCCAAATTTGGTAAACTTAACCTTTATAAAAAAGCGATAGATACAAATGATGCTCATAATATTTTCGCGAAGATCCGGCTTCATTTTTAAATCCTAAGATCCCAATCTATAGTTTCAACCGACCTCCAAAGCTTCAAAATATCACACACTAAAATTCAGCAAACCATGAGTTTTCTTAAGGTTTACTGAATTTAAACTGAATAAAAACTGAATAACATACTTAACGATTTACATACCCTTCAACTTAAGCGAAAGTCCCAAGTGACTGTTGAAATAAAGGCCATCACTTGAATCTAGAAAAGCGTGTGAATAATTATTTTTTTCAACATTTATGAGAATTACTATTTTTAAAAATTGTCGTCATTGAAAAAATAAATTATTCGCGGTGGAAATCAGTTCAAATAGTTTATTGATAGCAATATCCCATCTATTACCTAAGTAGTCGCTTAAAATAAAGTAAATTAATATGAAAAAAATACCAGTAAGTGTTTTTGTAATAACACAAAACGAAGAGAAAAATATTAAGCGACTACTAGAGTCATTGGTTGATTTTGATGAAATTATTATTGTCGACTCAGGTAGTGATGATCGAACATTAGAGATATCTGAGGGATTCGAGGTTAAAACATACTATCAATCATGGTTAGGCTATGCCAAGCAAAAAGAATTTGCCATGTCATTATGTACCAATGATTGGGTTCTCAATTTGGACGCAGACGAAGCACTGAACGAAGCCACTAGAAGAGTTATAAGAAAAGTCATTACTGAAGATAATTACGATAGCGTCAGGTTCAAAAGAAATGATCTTTTCATCAATAAAGTATTCTCAAACTTCACCAAAAAGCCAAACAATCTGAGACTATACCGTAAGTCAAAAGCATACTTTAATGAAAAAACTATCGTTCATGAAAGTGCAACAGTGGACGGCAAAGAGCTATATGTGAAAGAAGCTTTTGAGCATTATGGCTATAACTCTATTTCAATTTTAACGAACAAATGTAATTTGTACTCCACATTAAAATCTCAAGAAAAATTCAATAAAAATAAAAAAAGTAGTTTTATAAAATTAGGTTTAGTTTTTCCATTTACTTTTTTAAAACACTACCTATTACAAGGCTTTATATTTTCTGGTCGTCGAGGGTTTATAAAAGCGGTCATAAATTCATATTACGCTTTTTTGAAAGAAGCTAAATTGTTTGAGTTAGAAGTATCGAGAGATTCTAATGATTGATACTAACTTTTGCCCGAAGGTTTATGTGATTAACCTTGAGCAGTACAAAGAACGACTCAATAATTGCATTAACAGGTTAAATAAGCAAAACCTCGCTCTAGAAAGAATACCAGCGGTGCTAGGTGGAGAACTTACAGAACTGGAAAAGAGTGCAAATTACAGCCGAACATTAAATAGAACGGCTTACCATTATGAGCTTTCCAATGGTGAGATCGGATGTTACTTAAGTCATAGGAAAGCATGGGAGAAAATTGCTAAAGGTGATGAACCTTATGGCATAGTGCTGGAAGACGATATTGAACTAATTGGTGACTTAAACCTCGCTATTAACACCATCAACAATTTGTCTATTGATTGGCAAGTAATTAAATTGGCTGCTTATCAAAACCGTAAAAGAAAAATAGCTCATAGCTGCAATATAGGTAATGGCTTTGAATTGGTAGTACATATAAAACCGATGACTGGCTGCGCAGCAACAGCAATTACTAAAGATGCTGCTATTAAACTGTTAAAGTACTCAGAATCGTTTGGTAGACCTGTTGATGTTGATATACAACACTTTTGGGAACGGGAAATCTATGTCTACTCTTTGCTCCCATATCCTGTTGCTCAAGATATGTCTTACCAAAGTACAATATCTGGCAGAAAAGTTAAACAGGAAGGTCACTTCTGGCATAGGAAATGCCAACAATTTAAGAACTATTTTGTGAACAAAAAAGCTGTTAACTCTCAAATTTTAGAGTTAAAAAATTTAGACATCATTGATTAATGTTCTTTTTTAAAAGTTTCAGTTTGAACTAAGCAAATCTTAAGTTTCACTGACTAGCATGAAATCACCAAAATAGAGGTGATTTTATGTCTACTAGATTTGCAACTGTTGCAGTTAATACAAAGTTTAAAACTACTAACTGGGTAGCGATATTCGCTTTCTTAATTGTTGTACTGGTGCTTTTCAGTATTGCCTTAGATAAAAATGCTTATCTTGCAAGTCAAACAGTTCTCTTTTCTATGGGTAATCAAGCGCTTCAAATTTTGCCTGAAATATTCTGGCATAACGTTACTTACCTAGGAGATGCTCTAGTTCTCATCCCTTTACTCTCGTTTATCTGCCTTTTTAATAAGAGAGCTTGGGCGGCTATGTTTGGAGCAATTCCGCTCGCATGTATCCTCAGTCATGCGGGTAAGAATTTTTTCGCTATTCCCAGACCCGCTGCTATTTTAGATCTTGAACAGTTTACGATTATTGGCTCTACACTAACCGCTCATTCCAGCTTCCCATCGGGTCATACAATTACAATCTTTACCACCCTGTCTGCTATTTGGTTTGTTACTGTAAACGTAGATAACAAGCGAGATTATTCAAAATTCATTTTAACCACCCTATTGTGTTTAGTTGCCTCTATAACGGCGATATCAAGAGTAGCCGTGGGCGCACACTGGCCTGCTGATCTCATCTTTGGTGCTGTACTTGGAATAGTCGCTGGTTTTAGTGGTGAATACCTAACTAGACGTTATTCAGGTTGGTGGCACTGGGTAAAAGAAAAACCTCTTTATCTTGGGTACTTTGTGCTTTTCTTCTGTGGGGTGTTACTTTTTAGCGCCGTTAACGGAAAAGTACCACAGCTAGCAATAGTTTGGGCAGCGATAATCGTGAGCACAATAGTAGGCACATATATAGCGCTAAAGGCATCACTTAATAAATGATTTCGTTACGAGTTTTATCACCTACTGCTAATAAGGCCAGCAATTACGTACTATTTAGTAGCGTTCTAAGTACGATTTTATTCAATCTAGTACTCTGGGTATACGTTATAAACAATATAGAACTATCCACGTTCAGTGGGGTAGCAATATTATCATCTGTATTTGCAATCGTTTTTGTTTTTACATTTACCTTCTGCTCATTTCTAGCCTTAATTTCGTTACAAATACTCAAAGGTTTTGTTGCTATCACTACTGTAATAAACGCTATCGCTATTTATTACATGACGACCTACCAGGTCGTTCTCGACAGAACCATGATGGGCAATGTTTTTAATACCCGTTATTCTGAGTCTGTAGAGCTACTATCCATAAGTCTACTTTTTACGGCGATTATTGTGGGTTTATTGCCAGCGTGGATATTGATCAGACCTAAGGTTGAAACGCTAGATAGAATTCGAGTATTTAGAAATGCGCTGATAGGTTTGATTACTTGTTTTACTTTTCTTTATGTAAATGCTGCCAGTTGGCTTTGGATAGATAAACACGCCAGTGTGCTTGGCGGAAAGATTTTACCTTGGTCATACATAATAAATTCAGCTAGGCACTATACGGCGATGAACAAGTCTACTGAAGGGCAGCTAGCGTTACCAAGTGGCAAATTTATCAACGATAGAAAAACAGTATTTATATTAGTGATTGGTGAAACGGCTCGTGCAGATAACTTCTCTCTTTATGGTTACCCAAAAACAACTACCCCTAAGTTAGCACAGCAGCAAAACTTATTAGTTTTAAGTAATACCAAGTCCTGTACAACATATACCACAGGCGCACTGGCTTGTATGTTAGCTCCTACCGAGAAACATATTAACTACGAGCCCCTACCAACGTATTTAACTAGACATGGCATAGAGGTAGAGTGGCGAACCAACAACTGGGGTGAGCCCGCTACAGATGTCTCTCGTTACGTTGAAGCAAATGAATTAAGGTCTAATTGTACTGGTGATGGGTGCCACTTAGACGAAGTTTTGCTAACTAATCTTTCCCAAACTATCGAGTCATCAGAAAAGCAGAAGATCCTTCTAATATTGCATACTAAAGGTAGTCACGGTCCAAGTTATTACAAACGATACTCTCAAGAGTTTAATCAATTTACCCCCGTATGTCGTGATGAAGAAATTAGTAAATGCAACTCAGAATCATTGGTAAACGCATACGACAATACCATTTTATATACTGATCATTTTTTAGTAAGCATCATCAAAAAACTTCAAAATATTAAGGGCACATCAACCGCGATGATGTATATATCCGACCACGGTGAATCGCTTGGTGAATATGGACTCTATTTACATGGAACACCCTACACTTTTGCACCAGACTACCAAAAGAATATTCCATTCCTGATTTGGGCTTCAGATGAATTCCTCAAACAAAGAAAACTTGATTTGAGTAAGCTTAAACAGGCACCAAGTCATTCGCAATTTAATGTATTCCACACGATTTTAGGAGCTTTTGAACTTGACTCGCCTATTTATAAACCAGAACTAGATGTTCTTAGTGATTCCAACGAAAAAGTTGGAGACATCGAAATAGACGTACCTAAAAAGTATTCTTCCTAAGAAGCATGGATGCAAATTAAGATGAAATCATTAATGGATTTAAAGCTGACTACGAATAAACTGATTTTATTAGTATGTAGTTATATTGTATTCATTCTCAATATTCCTTTCCTAATAAAAGTCACACAAGCTATAACCAAATCAGATCAGTACAATATGCTGTTCTTGTTGTCGGTTCCATTATTTTTGTTAGCGTTGTCGGTATCGATTCAGTGTTTTTTTGCATTTAGAAAAGTGATCAAGCCCACGCTGATTATATTTGTTTTGGTATCATCTGTAGTGTTTTATGCATCTCTAAATTATGGGACTATTTTTGATTATGGAGTGGTCGAAAGTATCGCTGATAATAGCATCACCGAAGTACTCACATATTTAAATTATTCCACAATAATATTCTCAATAGTGTTTGGCATCATTCCGTCGATATTTATCTTTAATGTTAAGCTCATCTACTCCTCTTTCGCAGGAGAGTTTCTCTCACGGCTAAAGTTATTATTCGGTAGTCTTTCTGTGTTGCTATTTATTGCATTAGTGTTCTATTCAAATTATGCATCCGTAGGAAGAAATAATCGTGACCTCATTGGCTATCTCACACCGTATGCATTACTAGACTCTTCAGCTAAATACTTACAGAGAAATATGCTGTATCCACCACCTCACTTTGAACTAATCGACACAAAACCAAAGATGAGCAGTGATGAGGAACGAGTTACTGTTTTAGTACTAGGACAAACAGCTCGTGCCCAAAACTTTTCATTAAATGGCTACGAAAAACAAACAAATCTCTATACTAAAAATTGGAATGTCGTCAGCTTCACCAATATGACTTCTTGTGGCACGTCTAAATCCGTATCTATTCCGTGTATATTTTCCAGTTTAGATAGGCAAAATTTCGATAGACGTATAGCTAATGCAAAGCAAAATGTTTTAGATATTATTCAATTAGCGGGAGTAGATGTGTTGTGGATTGCTAATTACAACACGAGCTGCAAAGACGCTTGTAAACGCGTAAAACAACACAATATAACCCAGAGTGAATACCCAGAACTTTGTCAGATGAGCAGTTGTTATGATGAAGTAGTCATTAAGCAACTAGACCAAAAGTTAGCTAACCTCACCCACAGTAACACATTAATAATATTGCACATTGCAGGCTCGCGAGGACCGGATTATTTTACAAAATATCCTAGTGGCCATCGGTACTTTAGACCAGATTGCCAGCGTAGTGATATTCAAAACTGCACCAACGAAGAACTTGTAAACGCCTATGACAATAGTATAGCTTACACTGATTTTGTATTAGCTCAGATTATTGAAAGACTGGAAAAGCTAAGTTTAAACAAAAAAATTGATGCTACTTTACTCTATACTTCTGATCATGGCGAATCGTTGGGAGAAAAAGGAATATACTTGCATAGCATTCCCTATGTTTTCGCACCAAAAGAACAATTACACATACCACTTATCGTCAAAATATTTAGTAACAATACTGATTCTAAGTGCCTAAGAGAAGCCGAAGCCCTACCAATTTCTCACGATAACATCTTTAATTTTTTACTTGGCCTCACGGGAGTAGAGTCAACAGCGTATAACGCCAGCCGAGACTTATTATCTCATTGTCGGTTTTCAGATAATTTTCAGTAACTCTTAAGTTTGGAATGTAACTATGAGTACATTCTATAAGAGGAGATGCTGAGATGAATAGCTCACAACGAAGCCCAAAAGAAATCGATGTATCGGTAATTGTCCCTGTATTCAATGAAGAATCGGTTTTACCTGAGTTTCATAAGCGGCTTACATCGGTATTAAATACAGTACGTGAATCATCTGAAATCATATACGTTAATGACGGTAGCACCGATAACTCAACCGCAGTCATAAATGACTTCAAGCAAACCCGTACAAAAATTCGTTTAATCAATTTGAGCAGAAACTTTGGCAAAGAAGGAGCGATGTGTGCGGGGTTTTCAAAATCCAATGGCAAAGCAGTCATCTTAATTGATGCTGATTTACAAGATCCTCCTGAACTCATTCCATTGATGGTGTCCAAATGGAAAAATGGTTTCGATATTGTCAACATGCAACGAACCATACGTCGCGGTGAGTCTTGGTTTAAAAAGTTCTCAGCCGCAATGTTCTACAGAATCCTTAACAAGCTTTCCGACTACCATATTCCTGCTGACGTTGGCGACTTTAGGCTATTAAGTCGAAGAGTTGTTAATGAGCTTAACCAGCTTACTGAAAAGAACGTTTACATGAAGGGGTTGTTAGTTTGGCCGGGATTTGATCAAGTAATTTTACAATTTGAAAGAGATAGACGCTGGTGTGGCGATTCAAAATGGCCGTTCTTAAAACTAGTCGGTCTAGCGGTTGATGGCATTACTTCATTTAGTACAAAACCACTTCAATTGGCAACTTACTTAGGAGGTACACTCGCTTTTACATCATTTTTATACGGATTATGGGTAATTCTGAAAACAATCTTCTTTGGTGAATCTGTTACTGGTTTTCCAACTATTATGGTTGCAATGCTGGCTTTAGGCGGCTTCCAGCTTCTCTCTATTGGACTCATCGGCTCATATGTTGGTCGCATATATAACGAAGTGAAAAACCGTCCAAGGTTCATTATAAAAGATGAGATTGTATCTGAAGCAATGGAAAGCTCAGTGACAAGAGTTGAGTTTCCCGTTAAACAGGTCAAGAGATGAAAATTAAGCAATTAACACTTTTGGCATTTGTAGCCTTTATATTATTCAGACTAGTATCAATTGGC
The DNA here is from genome assembly GCF_001562115.1 of Alteromonas stellipolaris. NCBI lineage: Bacteria > Pseudomonadati > Pseudomonadota > Gammaproteobacteria > Alteromonadales > Alteromonadaceae > Alteromonas > Alteromonas stellipolaris. The sequence goes on along the minus strand of NZ_CP013927.1, from coordinate 14,580 downwards.
TTGTATCCATTAATGGATACTACTGAAGCCCGATATGGCGAAATCGCCCGTATCATGGTTGATTCAAACAACTGGTTAACCCCGCAAATTGATTACAACATACCATTTTGGGGTAAGCCCCCCATGCACACATGGGCAAGCGCTCTATCTATTCATTTGCTGGGTGACAGTGAATTTGCTATACGCCTCCCACACTTAATAACCGGGTTAATGACCCTGTTGGTTGTTTTTCTATTTGCCACAAGGCTTGGAATATCAGCCCTAGTAACGACATTTATCTTACTTACTTCTTTAGGGTTTTACGTTGCAAGTGGCATGGTAATGACCGATTCACTGCTAACATTGTCAATGACGCTCGCTATGGTTGGCTTCTATTTAGGGTGGACAGGTAGCAAAAATTGGTCATATTTAGGATTTATTGGGATCGGGATAGGACTGCTCACTAAAGGCCCCATCATTATTGTTCTCGTGGGGTTATCTATCTTACCTTGGTTAATCCTAAATTTCGGATTGATTCAAGGTTTTAAGGCACTATGTAATAAGATTCCCATTATTTCAGGGTTTTCGATTTCTCTCCTAATTGCGACCCCATGGTATTTTATGGCGGAGCAAGCGACCCCCGGCTTTATTGATTATTTCATCATTGGGGAGCACTGGTCTCGATTTGTAGAAAGCGGCTGGGAAGGCGATCTTTACGGTACTGCTCATGACGAACCTAGAGGCATTATATGGCTGTATTGGCTTGCGGTAGCATTCCCTTGGTCATTTGTTCTACTTTACACACTCTTAAAATTTAAGCTCAACTTCACAACGACTAGCCCGCTGTATACTGGTGACAATCAGTTAGTATCCTTTCTCGGTTTCTGGCTGGTATCTCCCATGGTTTTGTTTACTTTCGCCGGAAACATTTTACCTATATATGTTTTACCGGGCCTACCAGCACTAGCACTAATATTGTCAATATGGCTTAAGCACTGTAATAAAAATATTGTGTTGCTAGGTTCTGTAACCCCAGCTTTGCTTGTTATTGCACTGCTATTTGCTCAAGAGGACTTTAAAAACAGAAGTGATAAATGGCTACTAAGCGAACTAGATCATTCCATTCCTATCTACTATTTGAATAAACGGAGTTTTTCCGGACGGTACTATTCCCAAGGAAACGCAATGTTCTACAACGCCAATGCACCAGAAAAAGAATATTATCTAGTGGTTAACCTTAAAAAGAATCATTCTAGCAAGCGCCTAACGGAACACTGCGAGTCGATAAAAAACAATAAAAGAAAAATAGTGTTGCTATGCAATCGCTGATTTCAAAACAATTTCTACAGTTTTTAATTGTCGGAGGAAGTGCCTTTTTGGTTGACTTCGGCATCTTTTACATAGGTTTAAATTATTTAGACCATAATCTATATATAGTTAGAAGTTATTCTTTTTTCTTTGCCGTATTAACCACTTTTTATGGTAATCGTCGATATACTTTTAAAGATCGCTTTCACTTGTCTAGCAAAGTACAGATACCAAAAGCGTTTACCAGTGCGCTTTTATCTTTAATTCCAAACTTTGCTGTTTTTACTGTGATAGTTGCTTTGTTTCCTTCACCTATCTTCCACTATTTTGCTTTTATATTAGGCGTAGTGGCTGGAACATTTAGTAATTACATCTTAAGTGACAAATACATCTTTAACTCAGAGAGTAAATAAATGTTTGATAATAAAAATAAGCCAAAAGGCTTGCACAGAATTTACTTGGCCTTGTTAAACTCGACTAGGGCGTTTAAATGGTTAGCTAAAAATGAATCTGCGTTCAAGCAAGAGCTACTGCTACTACTGGTAAGCATTCTTGCTACATTTGTGTTTCAGATAACCTTAACAGAACAACTAATACTCATTATTACGATCTTGTTCATCATTTTCAGTGAGATTATTAATACGGCCATTGAAGCTATTGTTGATAGAGTTGGCCTAGAGATTCACCCATTGTCTGGATTGGCAAAAGACTTAGGCTCTGCGGCAGTATTCATTAGTATCACAATTGCAATACTGGCATGGTTAGCTATTCTTCTGTAAAGTAAAAATAATTTAGTTTATTTTGAGCGGAGCTTAAGCCTTTTTATCTACTGTAGACATCGAGTTTTAAACGGGCCGAACTATCGATGTTTACATCCACGTTTTATGCTTTAAGACCTTTTCTGGCTTTTGCAGTTGCAATTGTACTATTGCTTACATTATCTCGTCTTGGACTCTCAGTCTGATAGCTAGATCGATTTGATGAACCTTCTAGTTTATTAATTCTTCGCGTTCCTCAAATGTACTAACACAAGATTCACAGACCACAATTAAAGATAACCGTCAATTTCCCTTGGGAATTAGCGACTACGACAGAATCGCCTGGTAATTAAAGTACGACAAAATCGCTTGGTGTTAACAAAATTAAGTGTAGTAGCTCATATCTGATCTAACACTTTCAGATGTAGGTTGAGATGTCATCTGACAGACAGCTTAAGACAAGGAGCAGACATTCATCAGTAGTGCACATTAACTTCAGATTAGTGCCATTAGCGGACCTTGAGGCGTAACTCGTTTCTGCCCCATTGTGATTTCGTGAATTCTATCAATAGTGCAATAGAACGAGGCTGGTTCTGGTATTCACAATCTATCCATACTGCTAAGTTTCTACGTCATACCGTGCGACGAATAAGACATATAGTGCTAAACATTTATGTATCTATCGCCAATTGATTGATATCGTCATTTTCCAATATCTTTAATGTTTGTGGAGACATTACCGAGTGGATCATAGCTCTACCCAACTCTTCGCTGGTCGTAATAGGCATTACTTTCTTTAATATTGGGAAAAATGGGCGTAAACCGGTATATAACACGTTGTACAAGGCTGTTTTACTCTTTATATTTCGCTCTGGGAAAAGAGCACCAAGCCTAAACATATACGCGTCTGCAAATCCGATGTTCAGCAACATGTTTTCGGTTTTTCCTTTCACTTTTGCCCACATTACAGAGCCTTGCTCGGAGCTATCTGCCCCTGTACCACTCAAATAATTAAATGTAATGTGCGGAGAGACATTAACCAATGCCGACGCTAACGCATAAGTCATATCGTAGGTGATATGGTTATAATCTTGTTCGTTCATCCCCAATGATGAGATGCCCATGCAATGAAAACAAGCGTCATAGCCGGTGAGCTCCGACTGTACCTGACTAAAATCAGAAAAGTCTGAGTGGATTAACTCTGTTATTTTTGGGTGATTCAATGCCAGCGGCGTGCGGCTGATAAGCAGTACTTCTTGCACACAATTACTTTCAAGGCATTGGTTTAATGCACTTCTTCCAACCATACCCGTTGCACCAGTGATGATGACTTTCATTTTTTATTCATTTCTAACTCTAGTGTTTCACCTGTGATGATTTAAAGCTTCGCGGAGACATACCTGTTTTGGCTTTAAATAGCTTAGAAAAATGCTGTGGATATTCAAAACCAAGATCACACGCAATTTGGGTAATGCTCAAGTTATCCTCAAGCATTAACGATTTTGCTCTCTCAATAAGGAAAAGGTGGATATACTCCAACGCGGTCTTTCCCGTTTCACGTTTTAGCAAGTCGCTTAAATAATAAGGCGAAAGTCCTAACTCCTGACCGCAATATTGAACGGTTGGCACGCCTTTCTCTAAGGGTTTATTACTAAGGTAATAGCTGTTTAAAAACTCCTCGAACCGACCCAAGTAATCACGGTTTAAATCAGTCCGAACATAGAACTGCCTGTCATAGAATCTCACACAGTAATTAAGGAGGAGTTCGAGGTTAGATTGCAATAATGACTGAGTATGACGATCCATACTTTGGGAGTATTCAGATTCTATTTTCTCTGAGATATCAGTAGCAAGTGCAATCTCCTTGGCGGAAAGATGCAGAGATTCGTTGCTTTCATAGTTGAAGAAAGTGTACTGACCCATTTTTCTCCCTAGATCTGAACGTGAGATCAGATCAGGGTGAAATGCGATTGTCCAACCTGCTGCACCTGGATCTATCTCAATGTTCGAAGCAACAGCCGATTGTCCGGGCGCAATAAATACCATTGAGCCATCGTCAAAATCATAGGCGTTTCTTCCATAGTTCAAAGTGCACTCGATACCCTGTTTCAATGATATTTGATACAACTCAAACTCGTAGGTGCTGCGTGACTCAATTTTACCTTGAAACGCAGATTGAGGAATAACCGTGATCAGCGGGTGCAACGGACTAGGCAAACCCAAATAGCGATGTAATTGGGCAATAGATTTGACGGTGTTCACTTTACTCATTAGCTATTTCTTAACTGCGTTTAGATTTAGGCGGTATGTAGTTCTGGAACAAACATGTCAGAAATCGCTTTCATCAACTGATCTTCAGGCATGGATTTCTTCATTTGTAAGATTGCCTCAGCATCACTTCCTGATACGTTATGCACGGATGTCTCTTCGGTCACACATTGATAGATTTTGTCCGCGACTTCCTGAGGATCGGACTCTTGGGCACCTTGTTGACGCATCTGTTCCATCGTTGCATTCATCTTCTGAAGCATCTTATCACTGTAATCCCTAATTTGTTGGTCACCGTTAGCAAGAATTCGGTGGGGAATCGTGGTAAACAAGTTGGTCTCATAGGCCCCTGGCGCAATGACTTTTGTCTTAATGTTGAACGGAGCATACTCTAGAGCGAGCGCTTCAGTTAAGCCTTCGACAGCAAATTTTGCGGCGCTATAAACCGAAGAATACGGTGAACCTAAAATTCCAGCAAGGGAGGAAATATTGATGATTACCCCTTCTTTTTGATTACGCATTATTGGTAACACTTGTTGTGTAACACGCATTGGACCATAAACATTGGTATTGAATATCGCGTTGATCTCTTGATCATCCCACTGTTCAAAAACGCCCATCCCAGAAATACCCGCATTGTTAACTAGTGCCTCAATGGCGCCGAATTGTTCCATGCCTGCAATGATAGCATCAGTGATGCTTTGTGGCTCAGTGACATCAAGCCTTGTCACTAGAACATTAGGAAGCTTGTTGAGCTCAGTTTCCTTTTCTGGTGAACGCATTGTTGCGATGACATTCCAGCCTTTGCTTTGAAAAAGTCGTGCTGTCAGTTTGCCAAAGCCAGTGCTGCATCCAGTAATCAGTATGGTTTTGTTGTTCATTATGTTAATCCTCATTATTCAATAATAGTTTCATTTGTGGGTAGCCAGCGAGAAAGGGCTTTTGTAGTCATCTGCTGCGCTTGTGCTCGTTTTTCAGGCTTCTGTGCTTCGTGATGGTGAGGTTTCAATTTGTCTTCACAAATGTACGCGCCAGTGACGTCATCAAATTCAGATGAGATGGCCAATCTTACGATTCGGTCTGCACCGACCAGGGTTGGTGAAGCCATGTAGTGCATAACATAGCTTAAGACTTTTTCAACACCTTCAAGGTGACTAAGCAAGTTAGAGCGGATATGGCCTGGGCAAAGCGAGTTAGCGGTTACGCCTAAACCTTGCAATTGTTTTGCTAAATCGACAGTAAACATATTCATAGAAAGTTTCGATTCCACGTAGCTTTCGTCGGTATCGAAATTGGCTCTTGCCTGAATTTCATCGAAATCGATTTCAGGGATGAACTCTGTATTTGTGGTGAGGTTTACGATACGTGCTGGCACTGACGCTTTAATGCGATCCAGAAGCAGTTCAGTAAGCAATCTTGGGCCAAAGTAGTTAATTGCCCAGTTTGTTTCAAAATTGTCGTTAGTGATAACAGGCTTGGTCATATTGATGCCCGCATTATTCACCAGAACATCTATCTTTGGATGTTCAGAAAGAATATGCTCAGCACACGCTTTAACGCTGTCCATCGAGGCCAGATCACAAACTTGTAGGTTTATCGAACCTTGCGTATGAACTGCTTTAATTGACTCAATCACCGCCTCGGCCTTAGCCTTATTTCGAGCGAGCAGGACAATGTTTGCGCCCATTGAACACAACATTTCAACGGCTACACGTCCAATACCGTCGGTCCCACCGGTAAATACTATGGTCTTTCCTTGCAGGTTTTTATCTGCTTCAGCAATTGCATGTTGCGGATTAGGAGTCTTTCTTTGTGGAACGAATAATTTAAGTAGGATTCGGGTTTTGTCATTGATAATTGGCATGGTAAGACTCTCTGATTGATTTCGATGTTGAGATCATATCGAGAAGCGCACGGAGAAACTTACACATTTCCCAAAATAGATCCCTCCGTTTACGCAGCTTTTTTTGAGAAATGTATAAGTAGGCTTTGTCTTAAGTTGCTAATCTTTGGAACACTAGAATCAGAGGACAATATCGATGGAAACAAAAACCAATAGCGCTTCGGTCTACAATGCACTTTACGGCCTTAGTCATGATAACGGGGTGATTTATGCGTAAAGCGATAAAAGTGACAGCTGGGTTAGTGGGCACTCTGGCTGTTTTGGTGGGATCTTTACTGTTTTATGTGAACGTCTCATACCAGAACGTAGACTCTGAATTAAGGCTTTTGGGGTATATCGTTGATCGATTTAGTCAAGCCGATACCCCAGAGCAGTTGATCGCATTAGGTCATCAGTCCGAGACGGACAGCTATGACTTAGATGAAGGGATTATTGTAGAAGAGACTTACATCAAAGGCCAAGATGGGAAAAATATTCGAGCGGTGATTCTGCGCTCGGATAAATCTACTCCCGATGCTGTTGGGCTCTTATATCTGCATGGTGGCGGCTATGTGATGGGAGCACCTGACTCAACGCTAGATATACGTTTCATGTCTGATCTCATTCACACCGCTAACACCGTGATCGTTGCTCCTGCTTATCGCCTTTCTCATGAAGCGCCTTATCCTGCTGCTTTAAATGACAGTTACACCACCCTAGCATGGATGAAAGATAACGCAGCGAAGCTTGGTATCAATGACAGCCGACTGTTTATTGCGGGAGGAAGTGCAGGCGGTGGTTTAACCGCAGCGACAGCCTTGTATGCCCGAGATCAAGGGGACATTAAGATTGCGTTTCAAATGCCACTCTATCCGATGATAGACGACAAAAATGACTTACCTTCTGCTGCGCGAAACGAATCTTTAATATGGAATTCGACGAAAAATCGCATGGCATGGAAACTATACTTAGGGGATCTGCATAAAACGGATAATGTGCCCATTTACGCTGCTCCATCCAGAGCAACCGATTTATCTGGGTTACCACCCACCTTTACTTTTGTCGGTGATCAGGACCTGTTTTATGATGAAACGATTGAGTTTGTTCAGCAATTGAAAAACGATGGCGTGCCTGTAGAGTTTTATGAATATGAAGGTGGCTACCACGTGTTTGAGATGATCGTACCCAACGCAAATGTTAGTCAATTAGCCAATGAACGGTTGCTTGCTGCGTTTAAAAATGCCTCAGAGCATTACTTCGCTACACAGAACTAAGATCATAGCAAAAAGTGTCTTTGACTGGGTATCAGTACCCTGCGACCTTTGCCCATCATTGATATGACAACACTCTTTTTACTACAACTGAGCACAAGCCATAATGTGCCGCACCTTTCCATTAATTAAGAAGGTCAATAATGAAGAGTGCGATTAATTGCGAATATGTCGGCTTCATCGATACGCAGTCCGGTTGCTCCTGGTTCTGCAACTTGAACCGGGGGCGCCAACGGTTGCCAAATTAAAAGCCCAACAATTGTAATGGCAAAAAATAATAAGTGGCCAAAATGACTTGACCACTACAATATGTGCTCAGCGTCATGTATCCGAGACTTAAAAAGATAGTCAGATGCTTTCAATCCGGCTTTATTTACCCAAGCCATGATCGATTCTCCGGTGTTTGGTGTTATTTCAAATTGGACAGGACTACCTGTTTTTTGTTGAACGACATGCGTGCGTCACAGCACTGAACGTCCGCAAACAACATCTGAAACCTCGTAGTTTGCTATCAAGCCCAAGGTTGAACAGTGCGAGATCACGCGTCCGTCCTTCAAGCTCAAAGCGAATCCGGATACCCCATATATGTGATATCTGATAAGGCTTTTTCTGACCGATAATACGATTTTTATTCCAAGGTGTATGGATTTTAATTGCCATGAGTTGTCTCCTGTATAATAGGAGACTTAAGTATGGCAGTCTGATTGACAGGCGCACTTAGACAAAAAACGGCCGGTCAACACCCGCGCAGTAGGCGCGAGCTTGGGAGCTTCCTAATTGACACGTTTGTTAAATTACTCATCGCCAAACCAACTGCTAACGTCAATTGAAATACATTCTGGTGGAATGGAAAGTTCATATGGCTTTGTCACTGTACTAGACCCTGTAAACTCAAAAGGATATTCCTCATTGATTGTCGATATGAGATGCTAGCTCACAATGTAATTCAGTTCTTGTGCCTTCAATCATGTTGAAAATTGACAGCAAAATACAAAGAGCCTCTTCAGCCAGCTTCTCGCTTTCTTCATGTGAGATATCGAATGTTTTATCGTTAACATGTGTAAATTTTGAGAGTGAATCAATTGTCTCTTTGATATTTTTCCATGGCTCCAGAACATCCATGCCAAGATCGTCTTTAACAAAATTATGGCTTAGTATCTCTGCTTTCTACTTGGCTTGCCGTTATCTGTTTCTTTCTTGAACCATGTGCAAGACTTAATTTTTTCTTCCGGCGCACGGCGTTCAAAAACATTACGTATCAGCTCTCTTAAAGAATAAGCAAAGCTGTTGAACCTTAATGGATCACTATCATTTTCTAAGTAGCTTGTTGAAGCACTGAATAGCTTCCGTTCAAACTCTGTCTCTAAATATGATTCAATTTTTTCTTCCATGCTCGGTGCCTAGAGAAATTTAACGTCTCGTTTGATGGACGGAAATACGTGGACTAAAATGCGAAGCAGCCCTTGTATTTGTGTCCCAGTGTGCGGTAGCACGCGTCTTAAAACGTTTGTTGAGTGCCGTTTCTACGATTTTCATTGATATATTGGACGTTTACGCCTTCGAGTCTATGATTGTGTTTGCTGAAAGAATGTAGGCTACAATTGAATTCACAGCTTATAGTAATAGAAGATGAATTTTCTGAGTAGAATTTAGCTATTTGGTTTGCTTTAGCTTCTGATATTTCTTCACTAACAATAAAGCTGGATTGCTGGCCTGAAGCATATGAATGCTTTAGAATATGTTTCATTTTCAGAGAGACGCCAGCACAATAGAATTCGACTTCTGCTCTATCTAGCTCAATTTCAAATGGTGACATATTTATTATTTGAAAATAAACATCGGTACTTGCGACACTTCCAAGGTTAACCCGAGCTGAGGTGTTTCTGGGTTGAATATCCAAGTAAACCATTCCTGAAAGCTTTTCTTTGGAAAACATTCTTCGAAGAATGAACTTTGGTAGCCAGCTTAGATACTTCCAAGCTTGGCTAATTGTATATAGGTCCAATTTTCCTCCTAGGCACCAAATAGCTAATTACTGAGACTTGATAGTAACATTCGTTTCCACTGAAAGACCACGTTCCGTATTTAGCTTTACTTAAGGAGTTGCCCAATAGCGAGCCTTGAAGGACATCAGTAGACAAATAGCGGAAAGTCATTTTCGGTTTTGTAATACACGCAATTTTTCACGAATTGAAATCGGGATTGTATAATTATGAGCGAGAAACAATGGATTTACGATAGTAGACACATTGGACTCTATCAAGAACTAACGCAAGAAGATGATGGCGAAATCAACCATAGGGATGTAGTGCTATGTATTCATGATGAGGGTCACGTTAATTTGGAAAATAAATCAGAAAGCGCTAATGTTCAATCTCATTTTTCAATAAGCATTTCACCCTTAGATATGGACAATTTGGCAGTTGCTTGGTGCAAAACGCGACATCTTAGCGTGAATAAATATACGCTTAATGAGCTACTTGAACAAAGTAATGATGCAATCGATGATACTGAACAAAAAAAGCTGCTTCCTGAGAGAGAGGAACAGGAAGAATTGGAATATGACAATATTTTCGAGGTTGTTGCTTCAAACACAAACATCGCAAAGGCAATGAAGGAACGCAGTAATGAGTTCTTAAAACTACGCGAAGCTGGTCAAGCGTTAGCCAAACAAGCCGCTTATATAACTGAAATCCATTCACAAGAGGAGCATATTACTGCGCTGGCATTACTAGAAATCTTGCTAGAAGACTATGACAATAATGTGTTGTTATTTGATGCGTTAAGCGCATCAATTACTAGGTTTGAACAGTCGATGCCATAATGTGATAGTTGTAGCCAGCCATATTCAAACATATTCATTATGTAAGTCGGGTATGAGTTAATACATTATAGTTACTCTATAGGCAGCTACAGATAAAGGGGCGTGCAGGTGTGGATCTATGGAGCTCATCTTTTCCATACGGCGCCGAAAAACGTATCCAAACAAGATCTTCAAGATTGGAATAAGTTTGTTGAGCCCGTCGCGAAGGACAATGGCTCGCAGATGAATACAAATGTCTCAGACAATGGAAAAGTTATTACTCAATTCATTATTAACTCTAATGAGGCAAACGCAATTCAGAACCGTATAGAACATATGATAGGAGGCCTAGATACACCTGAAGACAATATACACAGACGTAAAGTTATGTATTGGTATCAGACAAAATTTGATCCAAATTCTGATACCGGAAACAAGGCAATAATCGACGATTTATCAAAAACTGGATTGAAGGTCATTTTTGAAAATAATGCAGTAAAAGAAGAGATGCTTCACGTCGATCCCAAATTTGGAAAACCTTGGCAAGAACTGGCGTATATTGTAGACGTAGAAGTGCAAACGGTCCGTGGAATTCCTAAAATGTATAAAGTACTAAAGTATTACCCTGAACATACATTTGACCCTGATGCGTAGTAGACCTTTAGCAAACGTCTCAAACCGACCTCCACTGCATTGCTTGTTTTGTGCTTTATCGCTACGCTCGTACAAAAGAATCGACTCCGTTCCGGCGGCTTAGCCGAGCGTTAGCTTAAGAGAGTGCCTGCATTGGAAAATTGGTTGAGAACTGATGAACTTGAAGAATCCGTATCAGCCTTAAGAATGATGCGCGATACCGCTCTTAAGGTGGCAAACGATATATATCAATGGAAATGGATAGTCATTGCCTCACACAATGCCCTACAGGGTTTTATGGTTTTAGCGCTGAGAAACGGAAACAACTTGACGATTATGCCTGACAGGCTAGCAAGAAAATGGTTGGAAGCGTATAGAGCTGACAAGCCACTACCCGCAGAGCGCCTTGACTCCTTTCCTAATCTTTATGAAAAGATCAAAGGAGAAGACATGGAGCGGCTAGTAATGAGTAGGTGCTTTACAGCTACAGCCGAGCAAGATCGGTGTGTTAAAAAGCTACAGGAGCTGAGAAACGACTTCATTCATTTCGTTCCCAAAGGCTGGTCTATCGAAGTCTCAGGGCTGCCTAGTCTTTGCTTGGCAATATTAGAGATTATCGAGTTTCTTGGCTGGGAGTCGCTCAACGTGCTTTGGCACAAAAAAGGCCAGCGGGAGGAGGCAGAATCCATCATTTCTGAACTCAAAGTGACTTTAAAAGCTCTTAATGACCAATATCAAAAAATTAGCTAACAAAGCCAGTCTCGTCGATGGCGTTAAGGTCTGCTTTCAAATATATTTGTCTTTTAACCCAACGAGCCGAAGGGCCGCTTCACGTACACAGTTGACCTACAACCAGCTTTGGCTGGCATCAAAAGACAAACAGCAGACGTTCAACGCTTACAGCAGTTGCGCGGGCTTTTTCGCGTCGACTGCCTGTGATTGTTATGCATTTGATTCAACCGCTAGTTTATAACCAGCTAGCAATGCTTCTGATTCTTTTAAACTCATGGATCCGTAATGCTCTACAATATATTTTGTAGCTTTTGATGAATTAGTTGGCTCTGTATGCCCAAGCTCAGATTTAAAATTCCCAACCTTAGCCTTCAAAGTCCCGCTATCTAGTTCACACCGCTTAGCTAATTTTTCGCATAGTTCAGTTTGCTGTCCATGAGGGAAGCCCGCACTTTCCAGCTGCTTGAATATGACAAAGCACTCTAGCTCTAATTTAAGCGACCAACCTGATTCTGATCTGAAGTTAAACATTTACCCTTCCTGTCAGTGCATAATAGTTTATTTTAACGCTTTTCTATATCGTCGAAATTTCCTTAACAAGTGCTCAGGGTCTTCATCACTCTTTTTATTTGCTAAGTATTCTGAAGCTACTTCGTACTGTGATTTTTTGTCTGTGACATCGTTCAATGACAAAAATAACTGAAGCATATGAACATCGGACTCTCTGTTACTTCTCGATGAAAAATTACCTTTACCTTTTTTCGGCTTACCAAAAAAGGCTTCTTCTAAGTCTATTTCACCTTTCCTCGCCATATACCTTTCATACGTTTCTGAAATGCTTATCAAGACTTCAGGCGGAGGATACATACCAAACTCCAAACAATAACTAAGCTTTTTGAACGGATTGCATATTGGATACTCTCTGCCACTATCAACATCTAAGTCATTATAAATTGTGTCTCGGAGTAGACCCCACGCCTCTTCAAGTTCAGCCTTTGTGTCCATGAACACTCCTAAAATAACAAGTAACTCAACCCAAACACTATAAATCCTGAAATCACGTTGAGTAAAACGATTCCGATAGGCTTTTCATACCAATACTTGCTGTTGTTCCACATATTCGCCTCTAAACATTTGCCAATGTATGCGAATATTATCTAGATCGTGATGCAATAAGTTAAGGACACTTAGAAAGTAAAGTTGTCCGAAGCATATAACGCTAAGCTAACGGGCAGTGACGTAGCGGCATTATCGCGAAGCGCCGCTGCGTTACTGTCCCAGTGACCGAAGGGAACGTGTTAAGCGCCTTGTTAGTTCCGTTGCCGATTTTTCTTTCTCCAACCCTTATTCATGATCCCACTTTTGTGCGGCCATTTTAAAAGCTTTTTATATATTTCGTAGTCGAATACTTCGTCCATTCCTTTACCTCCTTCGAAATAGAATTCATCTTCTTCAATTCTTGCGCATATTCTGATTAGCTCACTATTTATTATTGAAATAAACTGTTTTGCGTCTTTCTGGCTTATTAGGCAAGGAGTAGTTACTCGACTACCTGTGTCAACTTTTCCCTTTGAGCGCGATAACCCAACATAAATCGAATTCTGTTTCTTTTCCTCCAGTTTTCGACTTCTTATCAAAGATATAAAGTTGGGCGAAAAATCTTCAGTATTTCTTGCCACAAAGTTCCATTGCTTCTCAGGATGAAGATAGAGCAACTTTAACCATCTTTGCTCGAAGTTCTCATCTGGGTAGCCCTCATTTGTTTCAGAAGACCAAATATAATGGTCAACCCAGTTAGCTTTTGAAAATTCTTCCATAGCCAAAACTGAAAGCTGAAGAGCACTCGGATATGAGCCATTTTCGTAAAGAAGTATCGAGTCGAAATGAAGGCGGATTGTATTTCTTAATGACTCAGTTGCGATTTTATTGAGTTTATATTTAGAAATTCCTTCTTCCTTATTCATCAAACTTCCTCTAAGGAACTAACTTTTAAATAAGGGGCGCAGGCACGAAGGGCATAATGGCGAAGCCGCCCCGCGTGTATGCGTCCCAGCGAACGCAGTGAGTGTGTTAATTGGGTTGTTAGGCCGTACTGATAAGCTAGTCATGGCTATTAATAAAACTTTGTAACTCATCTGAAAAACCATTGATTTGCTTAGCTTCTAGAAGGCCATCTGATTTCATTAATGCAAGTTGCAGCATAGCTTTGGATCTTGCATTGTAATCGAATATGTTGGCGATACGTTTGTCGCTGTTTTCCATCAATTTATACAAATAAAGGTATTTAGCATGATTTGAAAGTTCGGGGTTATCTATACCTTTACGTATTTCGTCCAAAACTTGCTGGCAGCATTTATCTAATGCATCTACCTTGACTTGTTTGAAGTGTTTCCAATCTGCCTCTGAAATCATGTTTTACCTCTATAGGCCTAACAGCTTATTACTGAGACTTCATAGTAACACCCGTTTCCCATGAAAAAACATATCCTGTGTTTTCATGGGAAAGAAATATGAAATGTCCGCTTCACGTACTTTTCAGCCTCACAGCGTGAGGGGCGTCTAGAGACAAGGAGCGGACGTTCAGGTATTAATTCATGAGGTTCTGCATTTTGCCAATTGCAGCCGTTTAAAAGAACTTCTCTGGAAGGCAGATGTGAACCTAAGTGGACAGACGAGCGTTAAACCTGCCGAAGATGTTTATATCATTCGCGGATCTTCATTCCACCTTGATTGAAATAGTGGCAATCGTAGCATTCTGGATAATCAGTTCCTTATTGGTGAACACACTATCCAGTGATCATTTTCAATTATTTTGAATTTTAAGACGAAAAGCACCGTATCTTCTTCAATACGGTGCTTAACAATCACACTTTCGTTGATTTCGAATGCATTACCCGATACAAAATAGGCAAAACGACCAATGTTAGAATGGTCGATGAGATGATC